>NZ_BAAADV010000001.1:1216132-1288335 GCF_039522665.1 Natronoarchaeum mannanilyticum | reverse complement strand
GATCGCCGAGGACGCCGTCGTCGAGGCCGGCGCGGTGCTCGGGCCGAACGTCGCCGTCGGCCGGAACGCGACCGTCGGCGCGAACGCCGTCCTCGAAAACACTGTGCTCGACAGCGACGCGCGCGTCGGCGCGAACGCGACGCTCGTCGACTGCGTGCTCGGGCAGGGGGCCCGCATCGGGCCGGGAACGACTGCGATGGGCGGGCCCGCGGACGTCCGAATCGAGGATCGAGTGCTCGAAGGCCAGCGCCTGGGCGCCGTCGTCGCCGACCGCGCGCAGCTCGGCGGCGGCGTCACCGTCGCGCCGGGCACGCTGGTCGGCCCCGACGCGGCGGTTCACTCGGGAGCGACGCTCGACGCGAACGTCTCGGCGGGCGCGGAGGTGCGTCGCTGATGTGCGGGATCGTCGGCTACATCGGCCGCGACCGCCAGAACGACGCCCGCGACGTGCTCGTCGGCGGCCTGGAGAACCTGGAGTACCGGGGATACGACTCGGCTGGGGTCGCGCTGTCGAACGGCGACGTCACCGTCGTCAAGCGCGAGGGCGAGGTTTCGGAACTCGTCGCCGCGCTCGAGAGCCGGGAGACGCTGGCCGCGCCCGTCGGGATCGGCCACACGCGCTGGTCGACCCACGGCGAGCCCTCCGACGAGAACGCGCACCCACACACCGACTGTACGGGCGATCTCGCGGTCGTTCACAACGGCATCATCGAGAACTACGAGCAACTCAAGGCCGAGCTTCGCGGCGAGGGTCACGAGTTCGAGAGCGAGACCGACACCGAGGTCGTCCCGCACCTGATCGAGGCGGCGATGGAACGCGGCGAGAACCGCGAAGCCGCCTTCCGTGCGGCGATCGAGCGCCTCGAGGGGAGCTACGCGATCGCCGCCGTGTTCGAGGACTCCGAGGAAGTGCTCACCGCACGGCAGGACTCGCCACTCGTGATCGGCGTCGGCGACGACGGCTACTACCTCGCCAGCGACGTGCCGGCGTTTATCGACCACACCGACCAGGTCCTCTATCTGGAGGACGGCGAGTTCGCCCGACTCACGCCCGAGACTGTCAGCATCACGGACGCCGACGGTCGGCCGGTCGAAAAGTCGCTTTCGACCGTGGAGTGGGACGCCGAAGACGCGGGCAAGAGCGGCTACGACCACTACATGCTCAAGGAGATCCACGAGCAGCCCCGGGCGCTCCGGAAGTGCCTGCGCGAGCGGGTCGACGCAATCGAGCGCACCGTCGACCTCGACCTCGAGGGACTCGACGACGTCTCGGCGATCCACCTCGTCGCCTGCGGGACGAGCTACCACGCCGCGCTGTACGGCGCGCGCCTGCTCCGGGAACGGGGTATCCCCGCCCAGACGTTCGTCGCCAGCGAGTACGACCGGGCGTCGCTGGCCGGCGAGACGCCGCTGGTCGTCGGGGTCACCCAGAGCGGCGAAACCGCCGACACGCTGGGGGCGCTCCGGACGGCCCGCGCCGCGGGCGCCCGGACGCTCGCGGTGACGAACACGGTCGGCAGCACGGCCGCCCGCGAGTGCGACGAGGCGCTGTACGTCCGCGCCGGTCCCGAGATCGGCGTCGCCGCGACCAAGACGTTCGCCAGCCAGCAGATCGCGCTCCACGCGTTCGCGCTGTGGCTCTCCGAGGAGTCGATCGGCTCCGATCGGATCGACGCGCTGCGGGCCCTGCCCGACCAAGTGCAGGCCGTGCTCGACGACTCGGACGCCCGATCGGTCGCCGAGGCGTACGCCGATTCCTCGGCGTTCTTCTTCGTCGGGCGGCGGCACCACCAGCCGGTCGCGCTCGAAGGCGCGCTGAAGCTCAAGGAGATTTCCTACGAGCACGCCGAAGGATTCGCTGCGGGCGAGCTGAAACACGGCCCGCTCGCGCTGATCGAGGACGACACGCCCCTGATCGCGGTCGTCACCGGCGACGACGAGATCGCCCAGAAGACCGTGAGCAACGTCAAGGAGGTCCAGGCCCGCGGCGCGCCCGTGATCGCCGTCACCGACGGCCGGTCGGACGTCGAGCAGTACGCGAACCACGTGCTGGAGATCCCCGAAACCGATCCGACGCTCGCGCCGGTACTGGCGAACGTCCAGTTGCAGCTGCTGTCGTACTGGATCGCCGCGGAGCTCGGTCGACCGATCGACAAGCCGCGGCATCTGGCGAAGAGCGTCACCGTTAAGTAATATTTCCTATACAACTTCGCTACTATCAGAAATTGATAATTAATGCCAGCCATCCCGCTACTGCGTTAGAGCGATCGGAATGGCCGGGGGATTTTGGGCCGACCGAGGAAAATCAGATAGCAGCGACAGACGGCGTATATGGGGGACAAGGCGACGATCAGGAGCCGATCAAATCGATACGAATATTGTTTCCGAGGAACCGACGAGCGGTCGCTCGAGCGAAGAGCGGCATCCTCTCCCGAACGTCGTCTAGAAGCATCTAAAGCCCTAATTTCGAAACTTCAAATGCGAGAAGATATGCTCTGCCGCCCGATGACGATTCGGACGCCGATCCGCACATCTCACGGTGTGTTTCGACCCGAACTATCAAAATTCCATTATATAGTCAAAAACGATAGTTTCTCCACCTTCGCGACGGAGAGTGAGAAGCTACGCGAACTCCGGCATCACTTCGTCGGCGAACAGCTCCATCCCGTCGTGGTCGGGGAAGTCGACGAACCAGCCCATGAACTTCGTCACGCCGGCGTCGATCCGCCGCTCGATCGCCTCGGCGCACTCCTCGGGCGTCCCGACGATGAAGTAGTCGTCGGCGTTCTCGCGGGTGATGTCGGGCTGGTCGGTGTACTCGTCCTCGAACTGGATCGGCGTCATCAGATCGAGCATCCGGTCGAGCTTGTCCTCGTCGCGCGTGCAGACGACGTGACCGTCCCACGAGTACTCGATCTCGTCGGGGTCGCGACCGACGGTCTCGCAGTGGTCCTCGATGACGCCGATCTTGTGCTCCAGGGTCTCGACGTCGCCGTTGAACACGTCGGTGTTCCAGACGTCGGCGTGCTTGGCGACGAGCTTGAGCGTCACGTTCTCGCCCTGCCCGCCGACGAGGATGTCGGGATGCGGCTCCTGAACGGGCGCCGGCGCGCACGGCGCGTCGTCGATCTGATAGTGGTCGCCGTCGAAGCTCGCTCCCTCGCCGCCGGCCGCCCACATCCGCTTCATCAGGCGGATCGACTCGTCCAGGCGCATGAGCCGGTCGAAGCCCTCGCGGTACTCCCAGTCGTAGGCGTCGTACTCGGGCTCGTGCCACCCCGCACCGAGGCCGAGTTCGAGGCGCCCCTCCGAGATGACGTCGAGCGTCGCCGCCATCTTCGCGACCAGCGCTGGGTTCCGGTAGTCGTTACACAGCACCAGCGAGCCGATGTTGATGTCGTCGGTGAACCCGGCCATCGCCGACAGGAGCGTCCAGCACTCGTACTCGGCGCGGTCGCGGCCGAGCATCAGGTGGTCGGGCGCCCACGCCGCGTCGAAACCGAGCTCCTCGGCTTTGAGGATGCCCTCCTTGGTAGTCTCCCAGTCGAGCGCCTCGTATGCCGGGGTGTCGCGGTGGACCGGTTCGTCGTCGCCCGCGTCGGGCGCGCCGGCGAACACGGGCACGTTGTACTCGAAGGAGATGTCGGCCGTCATGGATCACTCCACCGCGAAGTGGTCGAGCGCCTCGCGGTTCAGTTGCGTGCTGACGCCGGGCTCGTCGGGCAGCGGGATCGACCCGTCCTCGGGCGAAGGCGGGTTCTCGAAGATGGCGTCGGCGTAGGTCGACTCCTGTTCGTCCTGTTGCTCCTCGAACCATTCGGGGGTCGGGAAGTACTCCGCCATCGGCATGTTGGTGTGGCCCGCAATGGCGTGGAGCGTCGGGTTCGTGCCGGCGTGGGGGATCACGGGGACGTCGTGGACTTCGGCCATGTCCGCGACCTTCTTCATCTCCGTGATGCCGCCGACGCGGCCCACGTCGGGCTGGAGGATGTCGACGGCGCCCTCCTCCAGCAGGTCCTCGTGGCCCCAGCGGGTGAACTCGTGCTCGCCGCCGGAGATCGGCATCGGCGCGGCCTCTCGAACCTCGGCGTAGCCCGAGATGTCGTCCGCGATGACGGGCTCCTCGACCCACGCCATGTCGTACGGTTCGAGGCGATCGACCATCTTCTTCGCGTACTTCACCGACCAGCCCATGTAGGCGTCGCCCGCGATCTCGAGTTCGTCGCCCACGGCGTCGCGGACAGTTTTGACGATCTCTTCGTTTTTCTTCATCCCCGAGCGCCCGTCGCCGGGGCCGTGGAGGAAGCGCAGTTTCACCGCGTCGAACCCTTCCTCGGCGTACTGGAGCGCCTCGCGCTCGAGTTTCTCCATGTCGACGGGGTGGAGGTTCGACGCGTAGGCGGGAATTTCGTCCTTGGTGGGGCCGCCGAGCAGTTCGTACACCGGCTTGCCGGCGTCCTTGCCCGCGATGTCCCACAGCGCCTGGTCGACCGCGCTGATCGCCATGACGGCGACGCCCTTGCGGCCGAACGGTAGGGTCGCGCGGTACATCTGCTCCCAGAGGCGCTCGCGCCGCATGGGGTCCTCGCCGATCACGAGCTTCGAGAGCGTCTCCTCGACGACGGTGGCGATGGCGCCGCTGCCCCAGTTGCCGACGCCGACGCCGGTGATGCCGGCGTCGGTCTCGACCTCGACGACGACGTCGCCCACCGGCCCCATCCACTTCCGGCGGGCCTGGGGGTTCTCGCCGTCGACGTTGCGGTACTCGTCGTATTTCGACATGATCGTCACGAGCGGGAACTCGATGAACTCGCCCCACGACTCGTTGCTGATTTTCGTGGCTGAGACGTCAGTGATTTCCATGGTACGGTGTGTGTATCATTCCGCGTATGCGCTTAAATTCTTTCCGTCGCACCCGCGCGAGACCGCGCGACGGCGATGCATCTGCGCCGACCGCGACCGGCCGGAGGTCGGCGTCACTCGGCGAACTGGAACACCGGTTTGCAGGTTTCGGAGTCGAGGAACGCCTCGAACGCCGCGCCGGGATCGTCCGCGCTGTAGCCCGTATCGAGGATCTCGTCGACGGCGATCTCGCCGCGCTCCATGAGCCGGAGCGCCTGCTCGAAGTTCGTCCACGTCGAGCCGTAGGAGGTGTTGACCTCGACCTCTCCGCGGACGACCGGCGTGAGCGTGACTTCGCTGGCCTCGTTGGGGATGCCGACGACGACGACCTGTCCGCCCTTGCGGACGAGATCGGCGGCCGTTCCGATCCCCGTGTGATGGCCCGTCGAGTCGAACACGACGTCGAACCCGATGCCGTCGGTCAGTTCGTCGGCCCGGGTCTCCAGATCCTCGGACTGGACGTTCACCGTATCGATCCCGAGATCCTCGACCAGCGGGAGCCGATACGCGGCGTCCTGATCGAGCCCGGAGACGACGACGTTCGCGCCCAGCGAGTCGGCGACCGCGGCGACGAGCACGCCGATCGGTCCCGGTCCTTCGACGAGGACGTTGTCGCCCGGCGTCGTGTCGGACTGTTCGAGGACCGCGCGGGTCGCGATGCTCGTCGGTTCGGTGATCGCGGCGTGGCGCAGCGGGACGCTGTCGGGAACGGCGTGGAGGTGCTGGGGTTCGACGACGACGTACTCGGCGTAGGCGCCGTCCTTGTGCATCCCGGTGATCGAGAAGTTCTGGCAGACGTTGGGCTGGCCGTTTTTGCACTGGAAGCAGTGCCCGCAGTCGTGGATCGGCTCCTCGATGACTTTGTCGCCCTCGGCGAAGTCCTCGACGTCGGCGCCGACCGCCGCGACCTCGCCGGAGTACTCGTGGCCCATGATCCGCGGAATAGGGATCCACTCGTAGCCGCCGTCGTACTTGTACGCGTGGGCGTCGCTTCCACACAGACCCGCCGTGTGGACCTGTACTAGCACCTCGTCGTCGTCTGGTTCGGGTCGCTCCCGCTCCTGGGTCTCCACGGAGCGGGGGCCCGTCTGGACAATCGTTTTCATAGTTCGTATCGTTGGGTCTCGCTGGAATTCACTGTGACAATGTCTGTACGTCCGTTAATAGCTTTGGGTGGGGCGTCTCGGAGATGTTCGCCCCGAGCACCGGAGGGCCCGTAGCGAACGAAAGCGCAGCGGCGGCTGCACCGGACCCCGAGCGAGGCGGGTCAGGCTTCCACCTCGTCGGCGGTGGCCTGCCCGTCGGCGCGCTCGGCGACGAGCCGTCCCTTGAGCAGCTCCTCCGTCTGCGCGTCGAACAGGTACACGTGCTCGGGCGCGATCGTGAGCGACAGGCTCTCGCCCGACGAGATGTCGTGGAAGCCGCCGACTTTCGCCGTGAGATCGCCGGGCGCCGAATTCCCGTGGACGACCGCCTCGGTGCCGACCGGCTCGACGACGCGGATCTGGGTGTCGAACTCGGGGCCGTCGAGCGCGCGCCGGCGGGTCTGGTAGAAGTCCTGCGGCCGGAACCCGACGAGCACCTCGTCGGTCGTGACGTCCGCGTCGACGAGGCGCTTGGGAATGTCGAACGACGACCCGTCCATCTCGACGCGGAAGGCGTCCGGCCCCTCGCTGAGCGTCGCGTCGAAGAGGTTCATGTCGGGACTGCCGACGAACTGGGCGACGAAGAGATTCGCCGGCTCGTTGAACACTTGATCGGGCGTCCCGAGCTGCTGGAGTTCGCCGGCGTCGAGGACGGCGATCTTGTCGGCGATCGTCATCGCCTCCTCCTGGTTGTGCGTGACGTAGGCCGACGTGATCCCGACCTCGGACTGGAGCTCGTCGATCTCGGTCCGCATCGTCTTGCGGAGCTGGGCGTCGAGATTGGCCAGCGGCTCGTCGAACAGGAACAGACGCGGTTCGCGGATGATCGCCCGGCCGAGCGCGACGCGCTGTTTCTGCCCACCGGAGAGCTGTGCGGGCTTGTTGTTGAGCAGCTCCTCGATCTCGAGCATCTCGGCCGTCTCGACGATGCGGTCGTCGATCTCCTCGTCCGTCATGTCGTTGTCCTCGCGGCGGAGCCCGAACCCGAGGTTCTCCTCGACGGTCATGTGGGGGTACAGCGCGAAGTCCTGGAACACCATCGCGATGTCCCGGTTGCGCGCCTTGACGTCGTTGACGACGGTGCCGTCGAATCTGACCTCCCCCTCGGTCGGCTCCTCGAGGCCGCCGATCATGCGGAGCGTCGTCGTCTTGCCGCAGCCGCTCGGGCCGAGCAAGACGAGGAAGTCCCCGTCCGGGACCTCGATGTCCAGATCGTTCACAGCTACGATGCCATCTTTGCTCGGATCGCCAAAGATCTTCGTGACACCGTCTAACTCCAAGTGTGTCATTGTAAATCGGTACCGTCTAACGGATATTAAAGGTACTGACCCGGCGAGGAATCAGCCCTTGATGGCGCCGCCGGTCAGCCCCTGCACGAAGTACTTCTGGATGTAGGCCAGCCCGATCAACACCGGAATCGAGACGATGATCGACGCCGCCGCGACGACGTTCCACTGCGTGTTGAACCCCTGAACGAACGTCAGCAACGCCGGGGGGACCGTGTAGTTCTGGCCGTCGAGCAGCGTCAGCGCGAACACCAGCTCGTTCCACGCCAGCAGGAACGCGAAGATGAACGACGCGATCAGCGAGTTCCGCGCCATCGGGACGATGACGTACCAGAACGTCTCGAAGGATGAACACTGGTCGATGCGCGAGGCCTCGATGATCGAGTCCGGGAAGTCGTCGAAGAAGCCCTTCATCAGCCAGACGACAAAGGGCGCCGTCATCGCGCCGTAGATGAGGATCAGCGCCAGGTGCGTGTTGAACAGGCCGAGCGTCGAGATGAGCTCCCACTCGGGCACCATGATCGCGGTGCCGGGGAACATCAGCGACGCCAGGAGCAGGCTCATCAGCGCGGTCTTCCCGCGGAACTCGTGTCGCGAGAGGACGTACGACGCCCCGGTGCCGAGAACGACGGCGATCACGCCGGCGCCGATCGCCACCTTCAGGCTGTTGAGGATCATCCCGATGATGTCGATGTTGATCGCCGAGGAGATTTCGACGCCGAACGCGCTCTCGACGAAGCCGTCGTAGCCGCTCGATTCGAGGGACGACTCGATGACGAGTCGGAATCCCTCGAGGGAGAACTCCGCGGGAAACAGCGTCGGCGGGATCTGCTGGATCTCCGCGGTCGTCTTGAACGCCGTGACGATCATCCAGTACAGCGGGAACAGCACGAACGCGGCGATGACCAGCGTCAGGAGACCGACCGCGGTTTTCCTGACGTACCCGCCCGCCTTCGAGTCGAACAGCCACGATTGGTTCTTCCGGAACTCCGCCGTCGGATCTGTGTTGTCAGTCGCCATTATAGTCCACCTCGCATCTTGTCGTAGAACTTGATGTAGTAGTACGAGAACACCAGCAGCACGGCGAACAGCAGAACCGACAGCGCCGAGGCGAAGCCGACCTGGAAGTCGATGAACGCCGACCGGTAGATCATCACCGGCAGCGTGCTACTGGAGACGCCGGGACCGCCCCGGGTCATCACCCAGACCATCGAGAAGTTCCTGATGTTGTAGATGAGCATCAGCAGGAACCCGATCGCCAGGTTGTACCGCATCATCGGAATCGTGATGTGCCGGAACCGCTCCCAGGGCGTCGCGCCGTCCATCCGCGCCGCCTCGAACAGGTGCTCGTCGATGCCCTGTAGAGACGTCAGCGTCAGGAGCGCGAACAGCGGCGCCAGCCGCCAGATCATCCCGATGATCGGCGGCCACAGCGAGAGCTCCGACGACCCGAGCATGACGATGTACTCGTCGGTCAGCCCGGTCGTCACCAACAGTTGGTTGACGACGCCCTGCGATCCGTTGAACATGAACCGCCAGATCGACGCCCCCACCACCCGGGGGAGCACCCACGGGATGAGGACGATGGCGCTCGCGACGCTCGTGTAGGGGAGTTTCTCGTGGAGCAACCAGCCCATCAGGAACCCGAGGATGATCGCCGCCACGCTGCCGACCGTCACCCAGACGAACGTGTTCCAGAGGACCTGGTGGATGTCGGGGTTACTCGCGATCTCCGCGTAGTTCCCCAT
The DNA here is from genome assembly GCF_039522665.1 of Natronoarchaeum mannanilyticum. Lineage (NCBI taxonomy): Archaea > Methanobacteriati > Methanobacteriota > Halobacteria > Halobacteriales > Natronoarchaeaceae > Natronoarchaeum > Natronoarchaeum mannanilyticum. The sequence continues at coordinate 1,279,254 of NZ_BAAADV010000001.1, read as the reverse complement.
ACCGACGAACTCCGCGTCCTCGGGCGCCAGGAGGCTCTTGTTGAAGAGACTGGAGTAGATCGCCTGGGCGATCGGATACAGGATGAACAGGCCGACGAGCGCCATCACCGGGAGTATCGGGAGATACACCCGGAGGCTCTCGGGAATCCGGCTGGTCGCACTCTCGTACGACGACTGTGCTTGGTCTACGTAACTCATTGTTTATGATCGTATGACCGCAGATTCATTGTCCGTCGACAAAAGTATTGCTACGCGATCCTAGGCGAGCTCTTCGTCGATCACTTCCTGCACCTGGGAGTTCGCGTTAGCACAGGCTTCCTCGGCCGTGGCTTCGCCCAGCACCACGGGCTGGATGACCTCCGTGTTGATGGTGCTCTGAACCGAGGAAAGTCCCGAGAACGAGGGGAACCGGGACGTCCGGTTGAACAGGTCGTCGTTCTCGTACAGCGTGACGAGGTCGCCGAACTGGCTCTGGAACAGGTCCGACGGCTCCTCGAACGCGCTCTGGAGCGTGGGCACTCGGCCGCGAATACCCTCGTCGGCGTCCGAAGCGTACGTCCAGGGAGCGAGCTGGTCGGGCTGGTTGAACCAGCTCGCGAAGTCGAACGCCTCCTGGGAATCGTTGCCGAGCATGAACCCCTGAGCGTTCTGCATGAGCAGGTCCTGGGGCTCGAAGTTCCCCGAGGGGTTCTGGGGCAGCGGCGCGCGCGTGACCGTGTGGCCCTCGCCGTCGAGCCACTCCTGTGGCGCGCCGGTCGTCTGGTAGATCGCGTTCGCGTGCGAGTACGTGATGAGGATCCCCGACTCGCCCTCGCGGAGCAGCCGGCCGGCCGCGATGTGGTTGTTCTCGGCGATCGAGTCCGGGAACAGCCCCGCCTCGGCGATCTGCTGGTAGAGCCTGACCGCGTCGACGAAGCCGGGCTGGTCGACCGTCGCCTCCATGGTTTCCGGATCGAAGTACCGGCCGCCGTTCGCGTACACGAAGCCGATGAAGTACCCGGACGTCAGACCGAAGTCCGTCCCCGGCGCCGTGATGGCCGCGGAGACTTCGTCCAGTTCCTGCATCTCCTCGCCGAGCTGGATGAGTTCGGGCCACGTCCGGGGCGGTTCGTCGAAGCTCGTCCGTTCGAGGTAGTCGGTCCGGATGTCGACGAACGGGCCGAGGTCGGCGTAGCCGCCGGGAAGCGCCCACTGGCGCTCGCCGTCGGTGTCGCCCAGACCGTCGTACATCAGCGTGTCGATGTTGGCCTGGATGAAGTTGCTGTTGATCTCCTCGAGATCGTCCTGGAAGTCCTCTTGGTCGATCGGCTGGATCGCCTGCGCGCCGACGTAGTCCGGAATCTGCTGGCACTGGCCGGCCATCACGTCCGGAAGGTTCTGGTTAGCCGCGGCGGAGGCGATGATCTGGTACTTCTGGCCCCACTCCTGGTGCTGGTAGTTGACGCTCGCGCCCTCGTAGTTCTCGTAGTGGCTGCTGATGTACTCCCGCTCGGCCGGGATGCCGCCGAACAGCCAGAAATCCAGTCCGTCGGAGCCGCCGTTACCACCCATACAGCCAGCGAGGCCTGCGGCTGCTGCGGTTCCGAGTCCGGTCAGATACTGCCGTCTGTCGAGTCCACTCGACGTGCCGTTATCTGTCATGGTACTCTATGAGAATTGTGGACGGTCAGGTAGCATAAATGTATCGGCGTCTCGAAAGCACGCCGACCGGCAGCGGACCCCCGGCGAGGAACCGAGCGGCGTCCCGGCGACGCGTCGCAGCGGGTGAAAGCGCGATTGCAACCCGTCGCAACCAAAGCTAAATGATGGTGTGGCACCACTCTGTGCGTACTGATGGCAACCGCACTCTCGACGTTCGAGTCGTCGCTCGACGAGCTAGGCGTATCGGTAACGCGGACCACTGTTGGTGCGTTCGACGACAACCTCGCCGAGACGGTCGAACCGCCCGCCGTCGGCGTTCCCCTGGATCAGCCGTTCGAAGATTCGGACGTCTCGCTCGACGACGCGCCGATCGAGGTCGACCCGACGCCGGCGTCTCTCCGCGAGGCGACGACGGGCGTGACCCCCGCACAGCTGGGCGTCGCCGACTACGGATCGCTCGCGCTGACGCTGACCGACCGGGGGAGCGAACTGGTGAGCCTGTTCGTCGAGCGCCACGTCGCCGTCGTCCGCGCGGCCGATATCGTCGCGGACATGGACGCCGCCGTCGACGAGCTCCACGAGGAGTTCAACAACGAGGGGGGGAGCGCGATTCTGGCGACCGGCCCGAGCGCGACCGCCGACATGGGCGCGCTGGTGAAAGGCGCCCACGGGCCCAGGGACGTGCACGTCATCGTCGTCGAGGAGGGAGCGTAACGATGGCGTCGGCCGACGAGATCCGCGAGCTGATGCGGACCGAGGGCGCGGCGGTCGCCCAGAACACGCAGGCGTTCAACGACGGGCGGTACGAATCGGTCGCGGAGTTGGAAGACTACGAGGAGCTCAAGCGCGAGGCCCGGTCGATCAAGGAGGACGCGATCGAGCGACTTCCCGACCTCGTCGAGGAGTTGACCGAGACCGTCGAGGAAAACGGCGGGACGGTGTACGTCGCCGACGACGCCGAGGACGCCAACCGGTACATCCGGTCGGTCGTCGACGACCGGGACGCCGAGCGCGTCGTGAAGTCCAAGTCGATGACCAGCGAGGAGCTCGACGTCAACGACGCCCTGGAGGCCGACGGCGTCGACGTCGTCGAGACGGATCTGGGCGAGTGGGTGCTGCAGGTGGCCGACGAGGCGCCGTCCCACATCGTCGCGCCGGCGATCCACAAGTCCCGCGAGGCCATCGCGGAGCTGTTCAACGAGCGGTTCGATCCCGACGAACCCTTAGAGACCGCCGAGGAGCTGACTCACTTCGCGCGGGAGAAGTTGGGCGACCAGATCGTCGACGCCGAAGTCGGGATGACCGGCGCGAACTTCCTCACCGCCGACACGGGCTCGATGGCGCTGGTCACCAGCGAGGGCAACGCCCGCAAGACCGTCGCGGCGACGGACACCCAGATCACCGTCGCCGGCGTCGAGAAGATCGTCCCCGCCGTCGAGGATCTCCACCCGTTCATCGAGCTGATCGGCCGCTCGGGGACGGGCCAGGACATCACGTCGTACGTCTCCCTGCTGACGCCGCCGGTCGACACGCCGGTCGTCGACTTCGAGGACGACGAGACGCCGCTCTCCGAGTTGGACGCCGATCGCGATTTCCACCTCGTGCTCGTGGACAACGGCCGCCTGGCGATGCGCGACGACGAGCACCTGCGCGAAACGCTGTACTGCATCCGGTGTTCGGCGTGCTCGAACTCCTGTGCGAACTTCCAGTCGGTCGGCGGCCACGCCTTCGGCGGCGAGACGTACTCGGGCGGCATCGCCACCGGCTGGGAGGCCGGCATCGAGGGGCTCGACGTCGCCGAGGAGTTCAACGACCTGTGTACCGGCTGTTCTCGCTGCGTGAACGCTTGTCCGGTCGGAATCGACATCCCGTGGATCAACACCGTCGTCCGGGATCGGGCCAATCGCGAGGGCGACGAGCCCGCCGAGTGGCTCGTCGACGGGCTGATGCCCGACGCCGAAGACGAGGGAGCGCCGCTCCAGAAGCGTTTCTTTGGCAACTTCGAGACGGTCGCCAAGCTCGGCAGCGCGACGGCGCCGATATCGAACTGGCTGGCCGAGACCGGCGTCTCTCGCCGACTCATGTCGCGAGTGCTCGGCATCGATCCCCGGCGCGAACTCCCTTCGTTCGAGCGTGAGACGCTCGTCGAGTGGTTCGCCGACCGGGAGTCCGCGGTCGAGAATCCTGACCGGCGAGTCGTGCTCTACCCGGACCTCTACACGAACCACGTCCAGGTCGAGCGGGGCAAGGCCGCCGTCGAAGTGCTCGAATCGCTGGGCGTTGACGTCGTCGTGCCGCCCGCCCCCTCGAGCGGGCGCGCCCCGCTCTCCCAGGGGATGGTCGCGACCGCGACGGACCACGCCGAGCGGGTCGCCGAGACGCTTTCGTCCCACGTCGCCGAGGGCCGGGACGTCGTCGTGATCGAACCGAGCGACCACGCGATGTTCCAGCGTGAGTACGAGAAGCTCCTCGACGAGGAGCGGTTCACCGGGCTCGCCGAGGAGAGCTACGAACTCCTGGAGTACGTCTACGGGCTCCTCGAAAACGGCGCCGACGCGTCGGCGCTCCCCGCGGTCGACGGCGAGGAGATCGCCTACCACAGCCACTGCCAGCAGCGCACGCTCGGGCTGGAGGCCCACACGGTCGCGGTGCTGGAGGAGTGTGGCTACGACGTGACGACCTCGGAGGTCGAGTGCTGCGGGATGGCGGGGAGCTTCGGGTACAAGTCCGACTACTACGAGCTGAGCATGGACGTCGGCGACCGACTCCGCGACCAGCTTCAGGCCGACGACGTTCGCGAGCGGCCGGTCGTCGCCAGCGGCACCTCCTGTCTCGAACAGATCGACGCCCTGCTGGAGCGCCAGCCCCGCCACCCGATTGAACTGCTGTCCGAGTGAGCGCCGTCCGGACAATTTTACGTTCTGTGCGCCGACATCGACGCGTCCCGGACGAAGTTCTCGAAATCGGAAGCGACCGCTCGAACAGTCGAACCGTCCGCGTCGAGGGAAGGCTGCGATCGCGCCACAGCGTCGACGCCGTGTTTCCGGTAATGCCGGAAAGTCTGTCGCATTGCGGATCGGCCGAGGAGACGACTTCCCGGGACGACCGAGTGAACGGACGGAGACGCCACGACGCTCCGAACGACCACCGTCGAACGCCTGCGATCGGCGGACGGCGTCGCAATCAGCAGTTCGGTTCGGCGAGCGGTAGCGCAGCAACCGAGCAATGTTTTACAGCAGTAACTCCGTAATATCGAGGGCGCCGCGGTAGGCGCTGTGGCCGGTATGCGTCCGGTATTACCGGACGAGCGTCCGTACGTCGCGGCGTGCCGGGCTGCGTTCGTGGGGACACCGTCGAACGTGACACGAGCGAAATCCGGACTCACGCTGTAGAGGGCAGCGAGTCCCGTGACGAACGGAACCAGAACGACGCTGATGCCCCCGGTCAAAACGTTCGGAAAGCGCTCCCCCGCCGCCGAGTTTCCGGTGATGGCGGAAAGCTTTTGGCATCGCGTGCCATTGTACCACGTATGACAGAGGAAGTCCCCGTGAAGGCGGCGAAAACCTCCTTCGAGATCATCAACACGCTCCGCGAGCTCCAGGGCGCGGGCGTTTCCGAACTGGCCGAGCGGATCGACAAGCCGACGAGCACGATCCACGACCACCTCCGCACGCTCGAGAGCGAGGAGTACCTCGTCAAGAAAGACGGCGAGTACTACGTCGGCACCCGATTTCTCGGCGTGGGCGAGCAGGCCCGCTCGCGCTACAAGGTGTACCCGATCGCCAGCGAGGAACTCGACAAGCTGGCCGAACAGACCGGCGAGCACACGAACCTGATGATCGAGGAACACGGGAAGGGGATCTTTCTGTACAAGGCCCGCGGCCCCGACGCCGTGCAGCTGGACACCCACGCGGGCATGCGCGTGCACCTGCAGACGACGGCGCTGGGCAAGTCGATCCTCGCGTTCCGGCCGCGCGAGGAGGTCGAGGCGATCATCGACCGCCACGGGCTGCCGGCGGTGACCGAGCGGACGATCAGCGACAGGGAGGAACTGTTCGACGCGCTCGACCAGATCAGAGAGCGAAAGTACGCCTACGACGACGAGGAGCGCGTCAAGGGGATGCGCTGCGTCGCCGCCCCGATCACCAACGAGGAGGGGCGCGCCATCGCTGCGATCAGCGTCTCGGGGCCCAAGAGCCGCATGCGCGGCGAGACGTTCCAAGAGGAGATTCCCGAACTGCTCCTGCGCAGCGCCAACGTCATCGAGGTGAACCTCTCGCACGCGTAGGGCGAAACAGTTAGGTCGCGTCGTGCGACAGTATCACACGATGCAACGCGTTCAGGACGGGACGACCCGCGCAGCGACCGAATTCTGCCGCGGAAGCGGAGCGCGAACAGCCGGACGGACGGGAGGACGAAACGGATGAGCGAACCGGTCGACACCCGACTGTCCGGACGCCACGTCGTCGTGACCGGCGGGGCGAGAGGTATCGGGCGCGGCATCGCGACGCGGTGCGCTCGCTCGGGCGCGGACGTCTCGATCTTCGACCTGCGGCCCTCGGTCGCCGAGGAGACGGCCGCCGAAATACGTGATATCGGCGGCGCGGCGTCCGTCCACGAGGTCGACGTCACCGACGCCGACGCGGTCGAGGACGCCGTGGCGGCGGCCGAATCGGCGCTCGGGCCGATCGACGGGCTCGTGAACAACGCCGGCGTCCAGCAGTCGATCTCGATCCTGGAGACGACCGAGGACGAGTGGGATCGCCACTTCGACGTCAACGCGAAGGGGACGTTCCTCGTCTCGAAGCGCGTCGCCGAGCGGATGATCGAGACCAAGACGCGGGGGAGCATCGTCAACGTCGCCTCCGTCGGCGCCGATCGACCGTTCCGGGGCCAGGGCGCCTACGGCGCCTCCAAGGCGGCGGTCGTCACGTTCACGACCGTCCTCGCCAAGGAACTGGCGGACCACGGCATCACAGCCAACTCGATCAAACCGGGGACGATCGACACGCCGATGGTCCAGCAGTGGCTCGAAGAGCGCGCCGCGGAGTCGGACGCCACCGAGGACGAACTGCTGGCCGAGACGATCGACGAGCACGTCCTCGATCGGATCGGCAAGCCCGAGGAGATCGGTCACGCGGCGGTGTGGCTCCTCTCGGCGGAGGGCGAGTGGGTCACCGGCGAGTCGATCGCCGTCGACGGCGGCTATCTCAAAGGGTGATCGAGGAGAACCCCGCGACAAGGCCGGATCGTCCCCGAGATGTCGGCGAACGGAAAATCTAAAGGCGCGCGACCGAGAGTAGACGAATATGCGTATTGGACGCTTCAAAGCAGACGGACAGCCGCGTATCGGAGTTTTCGAGGACGACGCCGTCCGGGACGTCACCGACGAGTTCGAGGACTTCCGGGACGCCGTGTCGCGGCCCGAGGACGCCGCCGACGTCGAGGGCGAGACGTTCGATCTCGATTCGGTCACCCACCTGCCGCCGACCACCCGCGAGAACGCGGTGTTCTGCGCGGCGCTGAACTACGAGGCCCACGCCGAGGAGTCCGACATCGAAGTGCCGGAGTGGCCCCTGGTGTTCATGAAGCTCCCGCGGACGCTCGTCGGCCACGGCGAGCCGATCTCGTATCACACCCGCGTAACGGAGGAGATCGACTACGAGGCCGAACTCGCCGCGGTGATCGGCGAGCCGGCCCGTCACGTCGAGTCCGAGGACGCGCTGGACCACGTCGCCGGGTACACGATCCTCAACGACACGTCCGCGCGGGATCTCCAGCTCGGCCTGCAGGTCGGCGACGACGACATGCTTGACTGGTTCTCCGGCAAGACCATGGAGCGGACGACGCCGGTCGGCCCCTACGTCGCCGTCGACGAGATCGACGACCCGCAGGACCTGGAGATCGCCTCGCGCGTCGACGGCGAGACCATGCAGGACGACAACACCGGCATGATGATCCGGTCGGTTGCCGACCTCGTCTCCTTCGCCTCCTCGCGCGTCCGGCTCGAACCGGGCGACGTCATCGCTACGGGGACGCCCGAAGGCGTCGGCACGTTCCAGGACATCCAGCTCCACCCCGGCGAGACCGTCGAGGTCGAGGTCGAAGGCGTCGGCACGCTCGTCAACACCGTCGAGGAAGCCGACGAGTAGTCGGGCGACCGACCGAATCAGGCGGGAACGGCCGAGCCAGGCGTGATCCGGCTCAGTCGAGACCGACGTGGCGTCGGAACGACCGATCGGTGAGCCACTCGCGATCGGCGTCCGACAGACCGTCGACCTGCCCCAGCCAGTTGATCGCCTCGGCGTAGCTGGCGACGTCGCTGACGTTCGGGTAATCCGACCCCCAGATCACCCGCTCGCGGCCGAACGTCTCGACGAACCACCGCACGTGGTCGTGCATGTCCTCGTAGGGGAACGCCGAGTCGGACATGTGCGCGATCTCCGAGACCTTGACGGCGACGGTGTCGTACTCGGCCAGTTCGGCGAACTGCGCGAACGTGCCCTCCTCGGTCGGCGTCTCCGGACCCGCGTGGGCGAAGTGATCGAACAGATAGGCGAGCTCGGGGTAGGCCTCGACGAGTTCGAGCGCTTGATCGAGTTGGCCGTGATCGCAGAGGATCTGGACCGCGGCGTCGGTCTCGACGGCGGCCTCCCAGAACTCGGTTTCTTGGATAGCGTCCCGAAGCCAGGTGACACTCGGATCGAACGTCTCCCACATCCGATCGTAGGGGCAGGCGGCGCCGAGCCGGAATCCGAGGACGCCGTCGGTGGCCATGCAGCGTCGGAGCTGATCGGCGGCGTCGTCCGCGAACGGGTCGAGCATCACGATGCCGTGGAGCCGGTCGTGCTCCGCGGCGGCCCGCAGCGTGTACCAGTTGTCCGTCCAGTCGCAGATAGGGTAGCCGACGACGACGGCCTCGTCGACGCCGTTTCGGTCCATGTCATCCAGGAGCCGATCGGCCGTGTAGACAGTGTGGACGTCGAACCCGTCGACGAGATCGAGGATCGGTCCGTTGATCCAGGGGTGGTCCTCGCTGGCCGCGCCCCACGCGTGGGTGTGGCTATCGATCATACTGTAACGGTAGTGCGATATCCCTTAAATTTGCGCCCGGAGAAGAATTAAGCCGGCAGACGTGCAACCCGGAGTCGCATGGAGCGAATCGCATTCCACCTCCGCATCGAGGAGGGAAAGCGAGAGGCGTACCGATCAGAACACGAAGACGTCTCGACCGCGTTAGAGGAGGCGTATCTCGGCTCCGACGCGGGGCTGGAAACCTACAGCGTCTTCGAGAAGGACGGACACGTGTTCGGCTACATGGAAGTCGAGGACCCCGAGGTCATCAGGGAGGTCATGGAGGAGAGCGAGGCGCAGGCCGACTGGGACGAGGTGATGGAGCCGATTCTCGTGGACGAGGACGACCCCTGGATGGACGAAGTGTACCGGATGTGCTGAGCGGCCGCCGACTCTCGGTAAGATCTGCGTTCGAACTACCGTAATAGAGACAAATAACAATAGAAGTTGCATAACACAAATATTATAGTTTTCGCCCTCCTCTAGGAAAATATAGGAAATCGCAGACCGACGTAGAGAGACCCAAAAAGAAGCCAAGAATCGTAATAAAGCGCCCATATGAGCCGATTACCGCCTGGATACTGGGTATCACCGATACTACACGATGAACGGATCAAACACGGCGATCCTGCGAGTCACTCTCGATATATCGGCACTATTAGCGCTGTAAACCGCAGATCCCGCTGCTATATTGAGTAGCATACCAATGGACTGCTAGCTGCGAGAGGGAAGCACCACAATTGTATCAGTAGTATGGTTAGTCATCATATGCATAATTTATATTATAGTAAGAATCTCGGTATTCGTTCCGTTCGCTACCGCTTCGTAGCGCCCACCGTCAAGGAGAGTTAACACCTGCACTGGCGAGCGCCCAACCGCTCACCTAACAGACCGCCACAGAACCGGATACGCCGATCGATAAGCCCTGCCGTCTGGTCAGAAGCGACAAGATCGAACCTCGAACGTTCCGTAGTTGTCATATCAGTTCACTCGTCGAGGAGCAAATCGTACCGCTGTCGGCCTGGAATTACGATTGCAGTAACCGTGGGATTCATTATATATAGCCCCAAATGATCGCCAATGCTACAGATAGAACCGACCGTCACGGGGGCGCTGGCGCTCGTGACCGCGATCGGTTGCGCGTTCGCGTACTTCGGCTACGACCTGGCAGCGCCGCTGTTGAAGTGGATCGGCTGGATCGCGGGCGCCGTTCTGGGCGGGACGATCGGCTGGGTCGTCGTTCCGCAGGCCGCGAACGCCGCGGTCCAGTCCGAGCAACGGCTTCTCTACGCGGTCGTGTTCCTGTTCCTCGGCGCGCTTCTGGGTCGCGCCCTGATTCCGCTGGTGAGTCGGTTCGTCGCCGGGATCGCCGGGTTCGCCGCCACGTCCGTCGCGACGATAGTAACCATGTCGGGTGAACAGATTCTCAACGCGGTGGCCACCGCACGTCCGACCGCTGCCCCGCTCCCCGAACAGATCGCCGCCGTGCTGAACGCGCTGGCGTCGCTGCCGATGTTCGAACAGCAGGCGTTCCAGCGCCTGCTGCTGATCGCCGGCGTCGTCGGGCTGATCGGCGCGCTGCTCGCCTGGCGGTATTACGAGCCGCTCGTCGGAGTCACGATGACGGTGCTCGGAGCGGGGCTGCTCAGCGTGGCGATCCCCCTCTGGCGGCGGACGCTCGCCGGCGACCCGGCCGTCGCCGAGGAGTTCTCGCGCAGTTCGCCGCTCGCGTTCGGCGCGGTGCTCCTGACCGGACTCGCGTTCCAGTTCGTCCGTCACTCCGATCGAGACGACGGGTCGATCGGGGGAGAGAAAGATCCGTTCGGCAAATAGCGCGGAACCTGCAGTTCAGGTCGGCGCCCGCGTACGATCGATAACTCGCTCTCTCGTGGAAGATTGGGACGCGTTCTCGACGTCGCCGATCACTCCGAGGACCGGACGATCGACAACCACCGCTCCGGCGGGACGAACGACAGCCGCGGCGCAATCCGGAACCAGCTACAGGCCAGCATCCCGCCGACCGCGTTTGCGAGCATATCCGCGACGTCGAACGTCCGGACGGCCGTGAACGACTGGGCGACCTCGATCCCGGCGCCGTACAGGACGGGGAGCAACAGCACCGCGAGGAGTCCCGTGCGGCGCTCGACGCCGCGATCGACCAGCGCGTACGCGATCGTGACGCCGAGGACGAAGTACCCGGCCGCGTGCTGGATCTTGTCGACGCCGATCGGACCCGGATCGGGCGTCTGGGGCGGGACCACGAGCACCGACGCGTAGAAGATCACCGCGGCGACGACGCCGACGAGCGCCCAGCGCCATCGGCTCGGCAACAGCGGAACTGGAACCTCTCGTTGCATCTGCTCGGTGAGGACCCGCCGCAGTCGCAAAAAGCTCCCGCGTTTGTGGTGCGATCCGTCTACCTTCGACGCTATACCGGCAATCCGGGCATCCGGCGGGTGGGAATGAAAGGGGCCGCAGTCTCGCCCCACCCGGACGAAGTAAGCACGCGAGCGAAGCGAGCGCGCACAGCGAGTCCCGCAGGGGCGAGACTGCGGGGGCTTTCGGGCTGTCAGTACTGGCGCTAGTCGCGGTAAACAGACGAGAGACTCACGGGGACGACATCACGCTACCGCAAAAAATCGCGAAGTCTGAGCGACGTTATTCGCCCTTCTCTGCGAGAAGGGGAACACGGCTCGAAGACGCTGCGCGCTTCTCGCCGGTTATTCGCCCTTCTCGATCGGCACGCCCACGAGGTTGCCCCACTCGGTCCAGGAGCCGTCGTAGTTGACGGCGTCCTCGTAGCCGAGCAGCTCGTGGAGCGCGAACCAGGCGACCGAGGAGCGCTCGCCGATGCGGCAGTAGGCGACGGTCGTCTGGTCGCCGTCGATGTCGTACTCGCCGTAGATCTCCTCGAGCTCCTCGGGCGTCTTGAACGTCCCGTCGTCGTTGGTCACCGCGGCCCACGAGATGTTCTCGGCGCCGGGGATGTGGCCGCCGCGCTGGGCGGTCTCCTGCAGTCCTGGGGGCGCGAGAACCTCGCCGGAGTACTCCTCGGGCGAGCGAACGTCGACGAGCGGCAGGCCCTTGTCGATCGCGTTCTCGACGTCGTCGCGGTACGCGCGGATGGACTCGCGCGGGCCGGAGGCCTCGTAGTCGACCGCGGAGAAGTCGGGCTCCTCGTCGGTGGTCGGGTAGTCGTTCTCGAGCCAGTACTCGCGGCCGCCGTCGAGCAGCTTCACGTCGTCGTGGCCGTAGTACTTGAACTGCCAGTAGGTGTAGGCGGCGAACCAGTTGGAGTTGTCGCCGTACAGGACGACCGTCGAGTCCTCGGAGATGCCGTGGCTACCGAGCAGGTCCTCGAACTCCTCTTTGTCGAGGATGTCGCGCGTGGTCTGGTCCTGGAGCTGTGTCTCCCAGTTGAAGCCGATGGCGCCGGGGGCGTGTGCCTCGTCGTACGCCTCCGTGTCCACGTCGACCTCTACCAGTCGATACTCCGGATCGTCGCTCTGGAACTCGTCGAGGTGCCCCTCGACCCAGTCGGCCGAGACGAGCACGTCCTTTGCGTAGTCAGTCATACAGCTCCTCGTTTGCGCCCCACTATTAAAGTACCTTCAGCATCGGCAGTAACGGCCTTTCGTGGCGATCGGCGTCAATTGTTGCCGCAAGGTGCGAAAGCGTCGGCGCTCCGGGCCGCAACGCGCCGACTCGCGTCAGCGCCCCGCCCGTAACGCCCGGTCGCCGCGCGAGGTCGACGCAAGTATGTCCGGTATCGCCGAGCCCGTGCTCGGAACCGTATCAGCGCGTTCATACAGGTTCGCCCACAACGCCCGCCAATGATCGAACTCGTGTCGCCGGCGTGGCTCGACGCCAACGCCGACGAGGTGCGGATCGTCGACGTGCGCGACGCCTGGGAGTACGACGGGATCGGCCACGTGCCGGGCGCCGCGAACGTCCCCTTCGACTCGTTCCGAAGCGCCGCCGACGACGACGCCGGAATGTTGCCCGGCGCCGAGCGGTTCGCCGAGCTGCTGAGCGAGGCCGGCGTCACCCCGGAGGACCCGATCGTCGCCTACGACGACACCCACGGCGTGTTCGCCGCGCGCTTTCTCGTCACGGCGCTGTGTTACGGCCACGACGAGCTGTACCTGCTCGACGGCGACTACAGCGCCTGGAACCGCGAGTACGAGACCACCGACGACGCGCCCGATATCGAGCCGACCGACTACGTCGTCAGCGAGCCCGAGGCGACGCCGCTGGTCGACATGGCGACCGTCGAGGCCGCGATGGACGACCCCGACGCCGTCATCGTCGACACGCGCCGCGCCGAGGAGTTCGCCGAGGGCCACATCCCCGGCGCCGTTCGGCTGGACTGGAAGGAGCTCGTCGACGACGAGACGCGGGGGCTCAAGCCCGAAGAGGAGATCCGCGCGATCCTCGAGGAGCGCGGCATCACGACCGATCGGCGAATCGTGCTGTACTGCAACACCGCCCGGCGGATCAGCCACACCTACGCCGTGCTCTCGCATCTGGGCTACGAAACGGTCGAGTTCTACGAGGGGAGTTTTACTGAATGGACCGACGCCGGCGGGCCGATCGAGACCGGCGGGGCCGACGCCGAGTGAGCTGCGGCAGATCGGTCCAGAATTTTAAATAATCGCGGCGTAAACACGTCGCGCATGGCCACCACATCGGGACTGTCGCACGGGTTCTCGGCGTTCGGTACGCTGATCGTCGGCACGCTGCTGTCGAAGTTCATCTGGGACATCGTTCCGCCGCTGGGCGAGCTATCGCTGCTGACGATCGAGCTGATCCGATCGACCACGGGTGCGGAGCTGCCCGCGAACGAGCAGTTCGCCGGGACGCTCGTGGTGATGGTCGGACTGTCGTTCGCGTGGGGCATCATTTACCACGTCGGTCGGCACTCGTGACTCGACCCTCGGACTACTCGAACTGCCGGAGAGACTGCCCGCTGACCGGCTAGACCCCTCAATCGAGCGCGGCGGCTTTTGATGTTCGGCGTCGCGACGAGCGAAGCGAGTCGGGGCTCGTCGCGAGCGAAGCGCGGCGACGGCGTCGAGACGCCGCTGCGTACCGCTCCCCTTATCATTACCCGGCGAAAACACCGGGTAATGAAACGACGCCAGTATCTCGCGACGGTCGGCGGCGCGGCGGGGATCGGGCTGTCGGGCTGTATCGCCAGTCCCGGCAGTTCCGGTGACGACGGAACGCTCACGGTCGCCACCTACGACTCGTTCCTCGAGTCGCAGGGCGAGCTCGACGCGCCCGGCGCGTGGATCAAAGAGCAGTTCGAGAGCGAGCACGACGACGTGGAGATCGAGTGGACGAACCCCGACAGCGGGCTGAACCACTACGTTCAGCGTGCCGGCGAGGGCGTCGAGTTCGACGCCGACGTCTACCTCGGCGTCAACGTCGACGACCTCATCCGCGCGGACGAGCAGCTGGACGACTCGCTGTTTCAGGATCTCGACCGGGGCACCATTGGAAACGCCGACAGCGTCAAATCGGAACTGGAGTTCGATCCCGAAGAGCGCCTGCTGCCCTACGACACCGGCTACATCAGCCTCGTGTACGACGAGGGGGAGGTCTCGGGCCCCGAGACGTTCGACCAGCTGCTCGAACCGGCCTACGAGGGGACGCTGCTCGCCCAGAACGCCCAGCAGAGCGACCCCGGGCAGGCGTTCCTGCTGTGGACGATCGACCGGTACGGCGAGGACGGCTACCTCGACTACTGGCGGGACCTGCAGGACAACGGCGTCCGGATTCTCGGCTCGTGGTGGGACTCCTACAGCGCCTACAGCGAGGGCGAGCGGCCGATGGTCGTCTCCTACTCGACCGACCAGGTGTACGCGAATCGGGACGGACTGGACATGTCGCGCCATCAGCTCGGCTTCCTCGAAGACCAGGGGTACGCCAACCCCGAGGGGATGGGAATCTTCGCCGACTCCGACAACTCGGAGCTGGCCCACGACTTTTTCGACTTCGTGCTCTCGCCGGAAGCGCAGGGCCAGATCGCGACGCTGAACGTCCAGTTCCCCGCGACCACCGACGCCGACCTGAACGAGGAGTTCGACCAGTACGCCCACGAACCGCCGGAAACCGTCTTCTACGGCTACGATGAGCTGCGGGGGAACCTCGACGGCTGGGTCGAGGACTGGGCGCGAGAGATCGCGGGATAGCATGGCGAGCGGAGGGGACGACGCCGAAGCGAGTGCGGGGACGCAGGACGCGCTGTCGGCTGCAGTTCGACGAACGCGACAGTGGCTGGAACGGCGCACGCTCGGACTGGCCACCGGCGTCGCGGTCGCCGTGCTGGCGGTCGTGTTCGTCCTCCCCGCCGCGGTCGTGTTCGTCGAGGCGATTCTCGTCGACGGCGCCCTCTCCGCGGCGCCGATCCGCGGCGTCCTAACCGACCCGTTCTACGTGGGCGCCCTCGCGAACGTGTTCGCCGATCCGCTCGCAGTCGGCGAGCACCTCCGCGGGCTCGTCGGCTGGGCGCGCGCCGGCTTCCCCGTCCCGACGTTCGGACTGATCGGCTTCACGGCTTACCAGGCGCTGCTCTCGACGGTCGCCAGCGTCGCGCTCGGACTCCCCGGCGCGTACGTGCTCGCGCGCTTCGAGTTTCCCGGCCGCGACCTGCTGCGCTCGCTGACGATTCTCCCCTTCGTGCTGCCGGGGATCATGGTCGCGGTCGGCTTCTTCGCGATGTTCAGCGCCGGCGGGCCGTTCAACCGGCTGCTCGGGCTCGTCGGATTCGGCCCGGTCGACATCCTGTTCTCGCTGGAGGTGATCGTTCTCGCCCACGCGTTCTACAACGCGCCGCTGGTCGCCCGGTTGGCGACGGCGGCCTGGGAGAGCGTCGACGCCCGCACCGTCGAGACCGCCCGGAGCCTCGGCGCGAGCCGACGCCGCGCCTTCCTTGACGTGATCGTCCCCCAACTCGCGCCCGCGGTGCTGGCCGGGGCGATCCTGACGTTCGTGTTCACGTTCCGGACGTTCCCGATCGTGCTCGCGCTCGGCGGGCTGGAGCTGGCGACCGTCGAGGTGTGGATCTACAGCCGGATCCGCCAGCTCGATCTCGCGGGCGCCGCGGCGCTGGCCGTCGTCGAGACGGCGATCGCAGTCGCCGTGCTGGCGATCTACCTGCGCTTCGAGGCGCGGCGCTACGGCTCGGGCAGGACGCCGACGCCGAGCGAGCGGACGCCGCTGGTTCCGTCGCTGCGCGCGCTCGCCAAGCCCAGTCGGCTCGCGATCTTCGCCTACGGGCTGGTCGTCGCGGTCGTGTTCGTCGGGCCGATCGCCAGCATGATCGTCGAGAGCCTCACCGGGCCGAACGGGTTGACGCTGCGCTACTACGCGTTCCTGATAAATCGGCAGGCAGAGGGCGCCGCGTTCCAGGTGAAACCCTGGCCCGCGGTGCGCAACTCGCTGCTGTTTGCGGGGGCGACGCTCGCGATCGCCGTGCCGACCGGCGTCGTCGTCGCGGTGCGTCGCGTCCGCGGCGGGCGCGGCGGCCTCGTGCTCGACGCGCTGGCGACGGCGCCGCTGGCGGTCAGCGGCATCGTGCTGGGCGTCGGCCTGCTCCGCGGGCTCGTCTTCGGCGTCCCGCTGCCCGGCGGGTTCCGGCTGCAGGTCACCGGCGTCGCCGCGATCGTCGCCGCCCACGCCGCCGCGGCGTACCCGTTCGTCGTGCGCAACGCCGCGCCGGCAGTCGGCGGCGTCGACCGGTCGCTCGTCGAGTCCGCCCGCTCGCTGGGCGCCTCGCGGGCGCGGGCGCTGCTCGACGTCGAACTTCCGCTCGCGATCAGCGGCGTCGTCGCGGGCGCCGCCTTCGCCGCGGCGATCAGCATCGGCGAGTTCAACTCGACGGTGATCCTCGCGGAGGGCGGCGACGCCTACACGATGCCGGTCGCCGTCGAGCGCTACCTCGGCGACCGGACGCTCGGCCCGGCGACCGCGATGGGCACGGTGTTGCTCGCGGTGACCAGCGCCAGTTTCGTGGTGATCGAGCGCGTCGGAGGGAGATACTGATGGGAGACGACGGAGGCGGGCGTCGATGAGCGACGACGGGACCGGAGGCGGAGACCGATGAGCGAGCTGGAACTGCGCGGCGTGACGAAGCGCTACGGCGGCGCGACGGCGCTCGACGGCGTCGACCTCCGGATCGAGGACGGCGAGTTCTTCACGCTCGTCGGCCCCTCGGGCTGCGGCAAGACGACGACGCTCCGGACGATCGGCGGCTTCGAGGAGCCCGACGCGGGCGAGGTGCTGATCGGCGGCGAGTCGGTCGTCGGCGTCCGGCCCGAGGATCGCGACGTCGGCATCGTCTTCCAGAACTACGCGCTGTTCCCCCACATGAGCGTCGCCGAGAACGTCGCCTACGGGCTGCGATTTCGGGACCCGCCGGGCGGCGAGTCCCGCGACGAGCGCGTGGCCGACCTGCTCTCGCTGGTCGATCTGGAGGGGTTCGAGGACCGCGATCCCGACGAGCTCTCGGGCGGCCAGCGACAGCGCGTCGCGCTGGCCCGCGCGCTGGCGCCCGGCCCCGACCTGCTGCTGCTCGACGAGCCGATGAGCGCGCTCGACGCCCGGCTGCGCAAGCGCCTGCGCCGCCAGATCCAGGAGATCCAGTCGGAGCTGGGCGTCACGACCGTCTACGTCACGCACGACCAGTCCGAGGCGCTGGCGATCAGCGACCGGCTGGCGGTGATGAACCGCGGGCGCGTCGAGCAGGTCGGGACGCCGCGCGACGTGTATCGGCGCCCGGCGACGCGGTTCGTCGCGGACTTTCTCGGCGACAACAACGTGTTCGAGGGCGCGGTGAGCCCGGCGGGCGACGACCGATCGACGCTGGACGTCGACGGGTTCGACCTGCTGATCCCCCGCGTCGACGCCGAGCGCGCGACGGTCTGCGTCCGCCCGGAGGACGTTCGACGACTCGACGGCGACAGCGGTGACGGAGCGGGCCGCAGCAGTGCTGCGACGAACAGGTTGACCGCGGACGTCGTCACGACGGAGTTTCTCGGCGGTGCCGTCCGCGTCGGACTGCGGTGGCGCGGCCGGGAGCTGGTCGCGCGCTTCGCGGACGCGCCGGACGCCGAGACGGTGACCGTGACGTTCGATCCGGCCGACGTCCGCGTCGTCGCGACCGACGGAGAGCGTCGCGTCGAGGGGACGCCGTAGCGCCCGCTGCGGGATCTCCAGTTGAAACGAAGGGGTTCCTGTCGGAGCGTGTAACCACGACGGGACGGCGAGAATCGCGCTGTACTTCGTTCGAATGAGACCCTATAAAATGGCTTCGAATCGCTCGGCGAGTCTCGCGGCTCAGTGTCGATCCCAGAACCGCTCCAGTCCGAGCGAGAGCATATCCGTGCTCACGGGCTGGAACTCCTCGCCGGGGATGTACTCGCGGACGCTGTCCCAGGAGTCCCGGGCGTACCGGGCGTCGACGAACACCCGGACGCCGACCTCCTCGGGGCCGCGGATCACGCGCCCGATCGCCTGGCGGGCCTTGCGGACGGCGGGCACCGTCAGCGCGTACTCGAAGCCGTCGCCGAACGCCTCGTCGTAGGCCGTCCGGATCGCCCGCGTTCGCGGGGACGTGGTGTCGACGATCGGGACGCCGCAGATCACCGCCGCCGAGAGCCGGTCGCCGCGGTAGTCGACGCCCTCGGTGAGCGTGCCGCGGAGACTCGTCACCAGCACCTTCCCCTCGCCGGCGAAGAAGTCGCTCTTCAGCTCCTCGGTGGCGTCGTCCCCGCTGGACTCGTCGATCAGCACGGGCTTGTCGACGGCGTCGCGCAGCCGCTCGGCGGCCCACTCGGCCTCGCGGTAGCTCGGCATTCCGACGAGCACGTTGCCCGGACTCCGGGCGACGTCGCGGATCGCGTCGGCGTACGCCTGGCGCGTCGGATTATCTTCGTGGGGGCCGCCCCGGTTGTCGTAGGTGAACTTCGGAGCGTCGACCGCGAAGCTCTCGCGATTTTCGGCGGGGAAGGTCAGGCCGTAGGTCCGGGTGACGACCGGGCGATCCTCCTCGTGTTCGAGGTGATCCAGTCCGGTGACCTCCGCGAAGACGTCAAGCGGTTCGAGCGTCGCGCTCATCAGGACGCCGCCGCCGAACTCCGCGAGGCGCTCGCCGATGACGTCGCCGGGCACGCAGTTGTGGATCGCCAGCCGCGCGTTGTACGCCCGGCGCCAGCTGTCGGGGGGCTCGGCGTCGTCCCAGGTGCGATCGAGTTCGATCTCGCGGAAGTGGCCCTCGTGGTCGGCGCGGTACCAGCGGCCGAGCACGCGCCCGACGCCGGGAGCGGCCCGCTGCTTGGCGTCGTCGTCGGCCTCGTCGAGGATGCGCTTGACGACCGCGCCGACCGTCTCGGCGCGGCTCCACACGCGGTCGTCGTAGCCGGTCCGCTCTGCCCACTCGGTGATCTCGTCGACCGCGGGCACCTCCGGATCGCGCAGCGGGATCTCCTCGTCGGGCAGGCTGTTGAGGTCGCTCTTCCAGCCGCGGTGCTCGCGTTCGAGGTGGGCGGTGACCTGCCGGTCGAGCTCCTCGCGGAGATCCCTGATAAAGGAGCGCAGCGTCTCCAGTTCGTCCCGGGCGACCTCCGCTTCCTGCAGTTCCGCCCGTACGAGGTCGGCGTCGGCGCTGCTCGTTCCTTCCTTGCCGTCGAACTGCAGGGCCTGCAGCACTCTGGTAAGCTCGGCTTCGGCGTCCCGCAGCGACCGGTCTGCGACGGTGTCGCTCACCAGGTCGCGTACGCGGGGTTCGAGCATGTGGGCCTCGTCGCAGATCACGAACGTCGACTCGTCGAGCAGGGCGCCGGTAAAGGAGCCCGTCGTCGTGGGGTCGAACGCGTGGTAGTAGTTGCCCAGCACGAGCTCGGCGTGGGGCAAAATCGCGCCCATCATCGAATGCGGGCAGGTTCCGGCCCCAACGGAGCGACGAACCAGCTCCTCGGGGTCGATCAGCCCGGCGTCGGTGAAATCGAAGGGGACGGCCTCGGCGGGATCGCCGTCGCCGTCGTCGGGCTTGTCGTCGAGATAGCGGGCGTAGAACGGGCAGTACTCGGCGTCGTCGCGCGTCGGCATCCCGGTGGGATAGGGGGACGGTTCGCCGGCCGTTTCGAGGTAATCCGCCCCGCCCTCTTTCCCCGAGTCGGCCAGCCCGATCTGCTGGCTCCGGGCGTCGTCGACGAGCGCGCCCGCGCTGGCGGGGCCGTCGCCGGTCAGCGCGCGGGTGGTGTCGCGCAGCTCCTCGCAGCGGTCGTAGACGTTGGTGTCGTCGATCCCCGCCGCCTCCTCGCGGCTGTAGGGACAGACGTCGGCTTTCCCGACCAGCGTCAGCGCCGAGAACGGGCGCCAGTCGTCGGGGAGTTCGTCGTTGATCCGCTCGACGTCGGCCTCGAACTGCCGGAGCTGTTGCTTGACGCTGGTCAGCGCCAGCACGCGCTCGAAGTCGCTGTCCGGGTCGCGTACGAGGTGAAGCCCCGCCGCGAGCGCCAGCATCGTCTTGCCGGTGCCGCAGGCGCCCTCCAGCGCCAGGAACCCGCCGTCGCGCGCGGCGTCGATCGCGGTCTCGATCCCGTCGACCTGCTCGTCGTAGGGATCCTCGTGACCGAACACGTCTCGCCAGGAGCCGGGCATCTACACGTTCTACTCCTGGCTCCCCGTTTAGGGTTGTCGGAAGGGGGAGCGATCCAGCGGGGCCGCAGCGTAGGCGGCAAGTAAACGGTAGCTACTCGTCGGTAAGCGGTAGTTAATCCATAATCTCGAATACAATTATGTTCATACACCTAGAAAGAATTAATAAGGATGCTGAATAAATTACAACCAAGATGATAGCGTATACCGGACTGGCGGGGTTCCTCGTAGTGTTCGGGCTCGTGTGGGGGCTGCTCCGGTACGAGTTCGAGATGCCGCGGCTCGTCGCGCTCGCGTTCGGCGCGATGCTCGTCGGACTCGGCGTGATCGCCGCCGCGCTCGGCCAGCTCGCGGGGATGGGGTCGCTGGCCGGGTTCTCGGGCGTCGCGGTGGGCGTGACGGCGACGTCGTCGGTGCTGCTCGCGCTGGTCAGCTGAGCCCGTCGCCAGTGCAAACCGCCTTTGGTGCCGGAGCGAGAACTACGCTCGTGACCGACGACGCCTTCGACGCCGACGCGTGGCGCCGCGAACTGACCGCACAGCGCGAGGAGAAAGACGAGTTCTTCGCCGAGCACCGACAGTCGCCGATCCCGCCCGAGGAGCGCGACGAGTTCGACGGGCTCGACTACTTCGATCCCGACCCCGAGTACCGGGTCGCGGCCGACGTGACCGTCCACGACGACCCCGAGGGCGTCACGATGGACTCGACCGGCGGCGGCCCCGAAGTACGCTACCTCCGCGAGGCGACGCTGTCCTTCGAGATCAGGGGCACCGAGCAGACGCTCTCGGCGTACCGCCAGGAGGGCGACGAGGCGTACTTCGTCCCGTTCCGCGACAAGACGACCGGCCAGCAGACCTACCGCCAGGGTCGGTACATGGAGCTCCACGCCGACCGGGAGCTCTCGGACGGCGACGAGATCGTCGTCGACTTCAACCTCGCGTACTCGCCCTTCTGCGCGTTCAGCGAGACGTTCGCCTGCCCGCTCCCGCCCGAGGAGAACTGGCTCGACGTCGTGATCGAGGCGGGCGAGCGAGCGCCCTGAGCGGCCCGTCGACTCGAAGAAAGACGACTCGAAAACGGCGTCCGCGCAGCGGCGTCGAGACGCCGCGACGAAGTTTCGACGCCGCGGAGAGTTCTTGCGACCGCGTCAGGGCTCGATGCCGACGGTCAGCAGCGTGCCGTACTCCCGGTAGCGTTCGACCATGTCCTCGCGCGTCTCCCAGTCCTCGGTCGGGAACTCGCTTGCCGGCGGGATCTCGGTCTCGTTGTCGGGAATGTTGTCCTGCTCGGCGACGTGGAGCCCGGCCTCGCGGAACGCCTCGCGGTACTCGCGGGCGCTCCAGCGGGTCATTTCGACCTCGATGAACTCCTGCCACTCGTGGGAGTGGACGTTCTCCTCGTAGTAGTTCACGGCGCAGTAGAACGTCCCGCCGGGCCGGAGCACGCGCCGGATCTCCCGAAGCGTCTCGTGAGGTTCGGCGGCGTAGTAGAACGCCTCCATCGAGAAGATGTGGTCGATGCTGTTCTCGTCGAACGGCAGCGATCCGAAGTCCCCGACGACGTAGCCAACCGACTCGTCGTCGGTGTACGATCGGGCGTTGCGCGTCATCTCGGGTGAGCCGTCGAGCCCGTACGCCCGCCCGGCGCCGGCGGCCTCGCGCAGCGCGCGGCCGGCGTAGCCGCTGCCACAGCCCAGGTCGAGCACGACGTCACCCGCCTCGACGGGCATCCGCGAGAGGACGTGCTTGGCGGTGTGCCAGTGTCGATCCTCCATCCCGCGGTCCCGTCCCTCGGCGGCCCAGGCGTCGAACTCCTCGCGAACGCTCATGTGCGCGACGTGGGGGCCGACGGGTGAAAACCGGTTCGGTGGGGCGCGGGGATCGGGTGACCGGGACGACGCTCAGAGCGGGGCCCCGCAGTGCGGGCACACCGGCGGCCGTCCCTCGGCGAGCGTGTGCCCGCAGTGGGGGCAGTCGTCGTCCGAGGCCGTCATCGCCTCGACGACCGCCTCGGTTTCGCCGCGGATCGAGGCCAGCGTCCCGACGCCGTCCGGGGTCGAATCGGCAGGTTCCCCCGTCTCTCCGTCTCGCGCCGCGTCGAGGAACCGCACCCGATCGGCCACGAACGCCGCGGCGTCGCCCTCGTCGGGGTCGACGCCGTCGAGCGATCGGATGTCGGCGTCGCCGGACCGCGCCAGCAGTCCGAGCGCTTCCGCGGCCCGCCCGCGGACGTAGGGACGCTCGTCGTCGAGCAGTTGTCCGAGCGGGTCGCGGGCGTCCGCCAGCTTCGATGGGTGATCGCACCCGATCGCGGCCAGCGCCGTACAGAGGTAGTACCGCACGAGCTCGGAATCGTCGTCGAGATGCTCGGCCAGCGAGGAGACCTGATGGCGGAGCCTGCTCGGGTCGCCGATCGCGACGTACGCCAGCGCCTTGGCCAGCTTCTCCCTGACCTCCGGCTCGTCGAACGACAGCCTGACGCGGAGATCCGCCAGTAGCTCCGGGTCGCTGACCGCGTCGGGATGGTCGAGCGCGACGTAGCCGAGCGCCTCCGCACACCGGGCCCGGACGTAGTAGAACTCCTCGTCGTCGGCCGATCGGGCCGCGAGCGCGTCGACGACCGGTCGAACGACGGCCGGCTCCGATCGGGCGAGCGCGACGAACAGCTTGGCGGTCGTCAGCCTGATGGCGCGCTCCTCGTCGTTCAGGAACGTCGTCAGTGGCGTCGCCAGCTCATCGAAAGCGGACGACTCCGTCTCGGCGAGATCCTGAAGCGTCCGGATCGTCCGCTTTCGGGCATCCGCGTCGGCCGTTTCGAGTCGGGCCAGAGCGTCGATCGCGTCCTCGCGAGACCCCTCGGAGAGCAGTTCGGACGGCCGGTCGGGCGACGGCTGGCGGTCGGGATCAGTCATCGGAGTACTCGAGTTGATCCACTGTTCTCCTGTCAGTAGTTATAGGTCGGTGATGTACGCGTCGAATCGAACGGGGAGTGGCCGTCCAGTCTGGCCCACAGTTGATCGTAGTCGTGGAGAACCGAGCTTCTTGCGCCGCGTCGGCGTCCATCCCGCGCTGCAACTGCCACAGCCGATACGCCTGCCCTGCCGTGTCGGCCTGACTCAGCAACCGTTCGGGAACCGCCCCGTCGACCGCCAACAAAATCCGCGCGGTCGCACGGGCCTTGCTCGCTTCTTTGGCGCTGTCGATCCGCGAGAGCGCTCGCGCCGCGCCCGTGTCCGAGAGCCGATCGGCGATGTCGCCGACCGTGTCGGTCTGCTTGATCGCCGTCTTGGCAGCCTTCCCGAGACCGGCGCTGATCACGAGCTTGGCGACGAAGCCGGCCGCGTATCCCTCGTACCAGCTTGCCTTGAACGCGGTGTGGAGGTGTTCTTCGTCGGGATCTGTCGGGTCGTACGGATTGTTCTGGGCCTGTTTTTGCTGGAACTGCGTGACGTACCCGTCGATGATCGCCTGGACGTCGACGTCCCCTTCGGCCAGGAGCTTCAACAGCGCCTTGATCCCGTCGACGAACGCCGTGGGATCCTCGATGAACGCCGAGAGGTCCTTCAGGAAGATCCCCATGCTCGCCGAGAATCCGGAGACCTTCCCGAACTCGGTGGCGACGGCGTAGTCGAGCAGCGTCCCCGTGTAGAGGTCGCCAGCGATGTAGCTGTAGAAGTTCGCCCGCTCGACGCCGACGGCGCGCTTGCTGTTTTCGTTCTCGTCGGTCGCCCGCACGTACACCGTCGTCCCGAGCGTCACGTCCGCGACCGCTCCCGTCGCATCGCTTGCGAAATCACGGGTTGCACTTCCGAACGAGACAAACGTCGATTCGATCGAACTGGTGTCGACCTCTTCAGACGGGAGCGCCTGATTGGCCCACCGCTTGCGAATGTCGCCACTCACGTCCTCGCGAGTTGCGGTGTGAGTGTGCCCCCAGTGAGCTATCTGCTAATCACTGTGTTGGTCGGACCCCGAAAGTGGCTCCAACGGCCTCGTCACTCACATTTGTCCGCGTCGACGGCGGCGAGCGTCGTCCGGGCCAGCTCCGAGAGATCGTGCTCGCGGTGCGCCCAGTCGTGCCGACACACTTCCTCGGGGATCGCGTTGCTCTCGACGGCGACGTCCAGCCCGCGCCGACGCGCGAGTGCGAGGCCGGCGATCGCGTGGAAGCTGACGAGCTGGCCCCCGTGTGCGACTGTCGGCTCGAACTCCCGCTCTGCGATCGCTGCGAGGTCCGCTGCGGCGTCTTCGATGGCAGCCTCGTCCGCGACGGCGAGCCCCCGGTAGAGGTCGAGCGCGGGTTCGGCCGTGGCGAAGCCGACTACCTCGAGGTGTTCCGCCGCAGCATCGAGACGCTCGAGTGCTCGGTCGTCGGTGCCGTCGACCAGCGCCGCGAGCGCGTGAACCCGGTTGTGCCAGTACTCGAAATGCGGCTTGGTCGCGTCCTCGTCGGTATACTGTCTGGCCTGTTCGACGACGCGGGCTTCGAGGACCGGATCGCTGCCGAGAATTGCCGTTTCCAGCGTTTCCTCTGCGTTTTGAAGGTACGCGTTCCAGTCGCCGCCGAGCCGCTCCCCCCGCCGGTGGGCGGTTTCGACGATGTGCAGATACGCCGTCTTGAACGCTGTTCCCTCTGCAAAGCACTCTCGCGACCTCTCGTACCGGCCGAGATGCAGCTCCGTGGCGCCTTTAGCACTTTCTCTGTGCCAGACGGTCTTGTGCTTGCTGACGAGATCGAGTGCATCTTTCCGACGCAGTTGACTCTCCAGGTCGTCCCTGTGGAACCGAAGCGCATAGTTGTCCTTGTCGTACCTATCCTGAAGCTCCTGTTCTGTGAAGTCCATGATTTTGCAGTGCTCGACTTCCGTGATATCGCGGTAGCGACCGTACCGGGACCGCGAGTCGTTGCTCGCCGCCGCGAAGTGCTCGTTGGCCTTTCGGACGCCGTCGCCAATGTCGGTTCCGCCACGGGCGGTAGCTAGTTCCGGATTTCAAACCGAACCGCGTTCCGTCAGCCGACCCTCAGTCCGAAAACAGACTCGTGTGGACCGGCGCGAAGTCGGAGTCCTCGCGGGGGTCCTCGTCGGTGTCGGTGACGGCCTTGCCCTCGACGCCGGCCGACAGGAAATCCGCGAGCGGCGGGCCGACGTTGTCCGGCTCGACGAGGAAGGCGTCGTGGCCGTGGTCCGACTCGATGACGTGGTGAGCGATCTCGACGTCGGCGTCCCGGAACCCGTCGGCCAGCGACTCGGCCTGCTCGGTCGTGAAGTGCCAGTCGCCGGTGAAGCTCATCACCAGCGCCTCGCCGGTGAAGGCCGCCAGCGCATCGGCGTCGCTCTCGTAGCCCGACGCGAGGTCGTAGTTGTCCATCGCGCGGGTCAGGTAGAGGTAGCTGTTGGCGTCGAACCGGTCGACGAACTTCTCGGCCTGGTAGTCGAGGTAGGACTCGACGTCCCGGTAGGGGAAAAACGCCGCCGCGGCGTCGGCCGGGAACTGCTCGCCGCCGGCGTCCCGGCCCGCGGCGCGCCGGCCGAACTTCTGGGACATCGACGCCTTCGAGAGGTACATCACGTGGCCGATCTGGCGGGCCAGCGCCAGCCCCTCGGAGGGCGGCTCCTGATCCTCGCCGTAGTAGTACCCGCCGTTCCAGTTCGGATCGGCGCGGATCGCCCGCCGCGCGATGGCGTCCAGCGCGAGGCTCTGGGGGTCGAGCCGGCCGGCGGTGGCGATCGGCGCGAGCCGGCGCACGTCGTCGGGGTAGCGCTTCGCCCAGTCCAGCACGTTCATCCCGCCGACGCTGCCGCCGACGACGGCGTGGAGTCGCCCCACGCCGAGCGCGTCGAGCGCGCGGCGCTGGACGCGGGTCCAGTCGGCGACGGTCACCGGCGGGAACTCCGCGCCGTAGGCCTCGCCCGTCTCGGGGTTCTCGCTGGCCGGGCCCGTCGTCCCGTAGCACGAGCCGGGGATGTTCACGCAGACGACGTAGTACTCCTTCGTGTCGATGGCCTTGCCCGGCCCGACGATGTCGGACCACCAGGCGTGGGCCTGGCCGCCGGTGGGCTGGGCGTCGGCCGGCTCGTCGTCGAGCCGGCGGTGGGCGACGTGAGCGCTGCCGGTCAGGGCGTGACAGACCAGCACCGCGTTCTCGCCGTCGAACTCGCCGTAGGCCTCGTAGGCGACGTCGAGCCGGGGGATCGACTCGCCGCACTCGAACTCGAACTCGCCGAGATCGAGCACGCCGGCGTCGGCGTTCATCGGCGGTCACCTCCGGTGCTCGTCGACGCCGAAGTGGCGCCGGCTCGACGCCGACGCTCGGCTTCTGACGGGAGATTCGTCGCCCGATTCGCTCGTTTCACGGTCGTTCTAGAGCATCGGCATGTCATGATTCTTGCGCGTTACTCGCCGGCAGCCCCGATCGCGTGCTCGATGTCGGCCAGGATGTCCGCGGGGTCCTCGATCCCCACCGAGAGCCGGATCAGATCCTGCGTCACGCCGGCTTCCTCCTGTTCCTCGGGGGTCAGCTGGCCGTGCGTCGTGCTCGCGGGGTGGATCACCAGCGTCTTCGCGTCGCCGATGTTCGCGAGGAAGCTCGCGAGTTCGGCCTCCTCGCAGAAGCGCTTGCCCGCTTCGAATCCGCCTTCGAGACCGAACGCGATCATGCCGCCGTACCCGCCATCCAGATACTCGCTCGCGTTCCCGTGGGTTTCGTGGCTCTCCAGGCCCGGATACGACACCCACGCGACCTCGTCGTGGTCCGCGAGGTACTCCGCGACGATGGCGGCGTTCTCGCAGTGCTTCTCCATCCGGATCGGCAGCGTCTCCAGGCCCTGTAAGGTCTGCCAGGCGTCGAAGGGGTGCTGCTGGTTCCCTAAACTCCGCAGCGAGCGGAACCGCGCCGCCGCGGCGAAGGGCGCGTCGGCGAAGTCCTCGCTGAAGTCGGTGTCGTGGTACGCCGGGTTCGTCCCGGCGATCTCCTCGTAGCCGCCCGCTTCCCAGTCGAAGTCGCCGCCGTCGACGAGGACGCCGCCGATCGTCGTCCCCGAGCCGTGGATCCACTTCGTCGTCGAGTTCCACACCACGTCGGCGCCGTGCTCCAGGGGGTTACAGAGCGCGGGCGTCGCGAACGTGTTGTCGCCGACGACGGGCACGTCTCGCTCGTGTGCGAGCTCGGCGACGCGCTCGAAGTCCGGCGTCACCAGCGAGGGGTTGCCGATGGTTTCGAGGTGGACGTAGGCGGTGTCCTCGTCGATCGCCTCCTCGTAGGCCTCGTAGTCGAGCGTCGGGACGAAGCGGGCCTCGATCCCCCGTCGGTTGGCGGTGTGAGAGAGATAGGCCGTCGTGCCGCCGTAAGTGTCCGTCGAGCAGACGACGTTGTCGCCCACGCTCGCGAGCACGAGCGTCGCGGCGTCGAGCGCGGCCATCCCGCTGCCGGTCGCGACGGCGCCCGCGCCGCCCTCCAGATCCGCGAGGCGCTCTTCGAGCATCTGCACCGTCGGGTTTGTCATCCGCGAGTAGATGTGTCCGTCGGCCTCCAGCGCGTACAGGTCGGCGGCGCGGTCGGCGTCGTCGAAGACGTACGACGTGGTCTGGTAGAGCGGCGGTGCCCGGGCCCCCGTCGCCGGATCGGGCTCCTGCCCCGCGTGGAGGCTGCGGGTTCGGAACTCCGGCTCGTCCGAGTCGGTCATGTATACGACGCATATCTCCCCACGCGGAAATAACCGCCAGTTACGGCAAGATTCGCAAATATTGCCAATAGTTAGCACGGATGATCGTCGACCCCGGCGCTGCTCGAATCTTCGACGATGCGAACCACTCCGTCGAGACGCAACCGACTTCTCTCCGGCCGCCGACACCACGCCCATGGACGTGATCCACACCGCGCTGTGGGTGTCCGACATCGACCGAACGCGGTCGTTCTACGTCGACGCCCTCGGCCTGGAGGAGAACTGGTCGTTCACCAGCGACGGCGTACAGAACGTGTATATCGGCGGCGAGCACGGCGAGTTCCAGTTTAAATACGATCCCGAGGGTGGACCGGAGATCGACGCTGGATCGGTGGCCCACGTCGCCGTCGGCGTCGACAGCGTCGACGAGACGTTCGAGCGCCTCGTCGAGCGCGCCGACCCGCCCGTTCGCACGGAGCCGACGACGATGGACGACATCGATCGGCGAGTGGCGTTCGTCGAGGACCCGGACGGCTACGTCGTCGAGCTGGTCGAGCGACTGGACTGAGCACAGCCCCTGAACCGGACGAATAGTCAGGAACCGCCGACCGATTCAGCAGCCGTTAACACGCTCGACGCCCAACATCCTGCAACCGTGAGTACTCACCGCGACCGCATCGTGCTCGCCGCCGTCGTGGCCTCGGTCCTGCTCGCGCAGGTCCTCCTCTATCCGGGGATCGGCGGCCTCGTGCAAGCCCTCGGCGCGACGACCGAGCTCGACGCCGGCATGTGGTTCCTCGCCGCCGAGTTCGCGGCGTTCGTGACGTTCGTCGGCGTCTGGGGCGCGCTCAGCGACGCCACGGGCCGACGGGTTCCCTTCATCGCCGCGGGGGCGTTCGGCGGCGCGATCGGCTACGCGACACTGGGCGCCCTGCCGGCGATCGCCGCGCCCAGCTTCGGCGCCGTGCTCGTCCTGCGGGTCGTCCAGGGCGCCGCGACGATCGGCGCGTTCTCGCTGGCGATGACGATGCTGATGGATCTGGAGGGCGGCCACGGCCGGAACATGGGCGCGGCGGGCATCGCCATCGGCACCGGGACGGCCGTCGGGGCGCCGCTGGGCGGCCAGCTCTCCGAAATAGATCCGCTCGCGCCGCTGTATCTCGCCTGCGCGCTGCTGTTCGCCGCCGGCGGGCTGGTCTGGTTCGTCGAGGATCGCGCCCCGTCCGGCGGGCGTAGCGCCCGCGAGGCGGTGGCGTCGCTCCGCGCGACGCCGACGCTCGGGATTCCGTACGCCTTCGGCCTGATCGACCGGCTGACCGCCGGCTTCTTCGCGCTGGTCGGGACGCTGTACTTCCAGGACCAGTTCGGGATCGGGCCGGGCGAGACGGGACTCGTCCTGATGCTGTTTTTCGCTCCCTTCGCGCTCCTGCAGTATCCGATGGGCAAGCTGTCCGACCGGATCGGACGCCGCGTTCCGATCGTCGTCGGCTCGGCGCTGTACGGGCTCGGCGTGATCGGCGTCGGGCTGGCGCCGACGCTCCGGCTGGCGGGCGTCGGCATGGTCGTCGTCGGCGTGCTCGGCGCGCTCATCTCGCCGGCGACGATGGCGCTGGTCACCGACGTCGCCCGCGACGGCGACCGCGGCGTCGCGATGGGCGGGTTCAACCTGTTCGGCAGCGTCGGCTTCCTGACGGGCTTTCTCGTCGGCGGCGGCGTCGCGAGCGAGTTCGGCTACCTCGCGGCGTTCTTCGTCGCCGGCGGACTGGAGATCCTGATCGCGCTCGTGACGATCCCGGCGTTCCTCCGGCTCGGCCTCGGCGGCAAGCCGATCGTCGGAGCCGGGACGGGGGACGCCGACTGAACTGCGGCGTCCGGACGACCGAGCCGCGGCATCCGACAATGACCCGCCGGACGAATAAGAAGAGAACTCGGAACGGCGACGATCAGGCGTCGTGGAACCGGTCCGGCGTGCGGCGCTCCCACTTGTCGGGGCGGCCGCGACCGCGCCCGTCGTCATCCCGGTTGCGGCCCCGTCCGCGACCTCGACCGGGCTTCGAGTCCGAGGGTTCCTCGTCGTCCAGAATCCGAAGCACGTCGGCGTAGTCGACGACCCCGTCCCCGTCGACGTCGAGCGCCTCGGTCACGTCGTCCGTGGCGGGGCCGACGTACTCCAGGGCGAGGTAGGCGTCCAGACGACCGCTCGGACCGTTCCGGGCCACCCGACGCTCCCAGCGCTCGCGTTCGTCGTCCGAGACGTCCGCGAGCCGTCCGAACAGCAGGAGGGCCGCGACGGTCACCGACAGGTCGACGTGGTGGATCCAGCCGTCAAACGGCTCGACGCCGGGGCCGGCAGCCATGACCGTCTGGGCCGGTCCAGTGTGGGCGTTCGAGGCCCAGGCGACGCCGAGGTGTTCGGAGACGACCGCTCCGAGTTCGTTCGAGAGCGCGTAGGAGCCGTCGGCGTCCCGGGCGTCCTCGATCCGCGCGACGTCCTCGTCGGTAAGTTCGACGTCGACATTCCCCTCGACGGCCTCGCGGACGTCGGCGCCGTCGTCGATGGCGGCGGCGATGGCCGCGTTGCTCGCCTGCGCCGACCGGATCGCGTCGGCCTCGATCGGCGAGCCGTAACCGTTCCCGGTCGCCATCCCGCCGGTTTCGTGATCCGAGGTGACGACGACGAGCGTGTCGTCTCGCCCCTCGGCGTAGTCGAGCGCCCAGTCGACGACCGCGTCGAACTCCGCCGTCTCGGCGACGGTCGTCTGGGCGTCGTTGCCGTGCTCGGCGTGGTCGATGCGGCCGCCCTCGACCGTCAGGAAGAACCCCTCGTCGCCCTCTAGGCGGTCGACCGCGGACGCGGTCATCCGCGGGAGCGACGGGATCGAATCGTCGCGGTCGAGCGTGTAGGTGACGTGGCTGTCGTCGAACAGGCCCAGCAGCCGGTCGCCGTCGGCGCCCCGGAGGTCGCTCTCGTCGAACAGCACCTCGTAGTCCTCCGAGCGCGCCCGGTCGAGCAGGTCGCCGGACCACTGGTCGCGCCCGCCGCCCATGAGGACGTCGACGCCGGTGTCGACGAGCTGCTCCGCGATGACCTCCTCCATGCCCCGGTCCGGAACGTGCGAGCCGAACGCCGCGGGCGTCGCGTGCGTGATCCGCGTCGTCGAGACAAGCCCGGTCGCCTTGCCCCGCTCCTGGGCGAGTTCGAGTTGCGTCAGTAGCGGCGTCGGATCTTCGTCACCCTGCTCGCCTCGGACCGAGATTTGTCCGTTGTACGCCTTGTGTCCGGTCGCCAACGCCGTCCCCGCGGCGGCCGAATCTGTCACTTCGCCGCTCCGAGAGTTCGTCCGCGTGTAGCCCACGCCGGTCATCGACTGCATCGACAGGTCGCCGTGGACGACCGACGTCACCTCGATCGGGTCGAACCCCATCCCGTCGCCGATCAGCACGATGACGTTCTCGATCTCACTCCCCAGAGCCCCCTCGCCGGTACCCGCGCTCGCAGGTCCGGCCGCTCCGAGCAGTCCCGTTGCACCCAGCGCCGTGATGAACTGTCGTCGTCGCATGCTGCACGTAGATCGAAATTTCGTTGCAAGTAGTACTTTTATAATTTATATATTAACAATACGGTATATCGCCGTCGGCGTCCGAATCGATCACGCGCGTTCCGGAGCGGTACGAGAGGCCAATAGCTGTACGTAGCGGGAACGGTGCGAGCGGAGACGGTAAATAGAGCGGCGATCGGGCGTGACGGGTCACCCGCGACGCATCGACGGGTGAATCGAAGCGGCAGCGGAGCCCTGACGGATCAGAGCCCGTACTGTTCGCGCACGAGGTGGTCCATCCCGCGCTCCTCCAACTTCTCCATCGGCGCCAGCATGTCCAGCTGGACGACGCCGGGGAGCCGGCCGATCTGGACGCCGCCGGTGAACGTGCACCGGCCGCGGACCTCGCCCTCGGTCATGTCCAGCAGCTTGCCGGCGCGGTCGAACGCGTTCTCGGTGGCGGCGTTGATCGTCTCGCCCGAGCCGATCACCTGGATCGGGCCCATCTCCTCGGTCAGGTCGGTGTCGTACTGCTCGGCCAGCTCGCGCCCGGCGTCGAGCTCCTCGTCGCTGTAGGGCTTGCTGATGTGGGGCAGGTCCTCCTCGTTGGGCAGCAGAACGGGGCCGTCGATGTCGAGGTCCTTGATGACCTTCACTTCGACCTCGGTGCGCCCGCTCACGTCGGTCGTGTGCAGCGATAGCTCGCCGTCGCCCTGGTTCGCGTGGAGGTCGCCGACGTAGACGCCCGCGCCGTCGACCTTCACGGGACAGAGCAGCGTCGCGCCGGCCCGCACCTCCGGAACGTCCATGTGGCCGTCGGTGCGCTCCGCGAGGGCGTCCTCGTCCTCCAGGCCCCACTCGTGGTCGGCGCCGATCAGGAACTGCCCGAAGTCGCCGGCGTTGTGCGAATCCGGCAGCTCGACCGGCGGCGTCGTGCCGATGTTGCCGGCGAACGGCCGCAGGCGCCCGAGCGTCCCCGGCATCTCGTCGGGCTCGTACAGCAGGATCGGATGCTGGCGGGAGTGCTCGGGGATCGCCATCGCCTCCTCGGCGCGCTCGGCCAGATCGTGGGCGCCCTCCTCGCCGACCGTGATCCCCACCGACCGGTCGTCGTCGAACGCGACGGTGTAGCCGAACTCGAAGCCGAACGCCGAGGCGTTGGCGCCGCAGTCCTTGCACTTGATCGACTCCTCGCCGGTGCCCTCGACGACGCTCTCGGGCCACTCGGTGCCGCACTCGGGACACCGGTGGTCGACGAACGGGTCGCTGCCGAACGCTCCCTCGCGCTCGCGCATCGAGCCGGTGCTGGTCGCCACGCTGGTCACCTCGATGTCTTTGATCTTCAGCGCGACCGCGTCGCCGACCTCGGCGTTCTCGACGCGGATCGGACGGGTCACCTCGTGGCCGCCGCGGAACTCGGGCGTGATCATCGGCCCCCAGCACGCCGGCGGCGTGTGGGTCTTGATCGTCCCGCCGTCGGCGACCGTGCCGGCCCACTCCTGATCGGGGCCGACCAGTCCGAGCGTGTACCGATCGACCTCCAGTACGTCGTGGATCTCTCGTTGTGCCATACCGTTCGAAACTACGCTATCGATCATGATAAACTCGGCTGGCAGGATCCGGAAAGCTCTCCGGGCGGGCTTGCCCTCGCAAACCCGACCTTTTCGAGGCCACAGAACGTACCGACGCACGCGAACGTCCGGGGGATTCCAAACTATGACGCCAGGACCGGCAGACGTCTCGAACCACGTACAGCGCGGCCTCGAGAAAGGGCTCGAAGCGTACTTCGCGACCGACACGATCACGCAGGTGCTCGACGCCGTCGACGTCGACGCCCTGCTGTCGGGCGAGGGACTCGAAGAGCCGATGGAGTACGAGAAGATGGGCGAACTCGTCGGTCAGATGACCGGGCGGCTGATCGTCCGCAACTCGGTGGGCCGGTACACGCCGGGCCAGACCGTCGAGCAGTTCGTGGGCTACGCGGTCGGCGGCGTCGTCGGCAAGCGCGTCGGCCAGCAACTCGAACGGAGCCAGATCGAGCGCGTGCTCCGGGACGTCGCTCGCGATGCGAACGAACGGGACGTCGACGACCTGATTCCCGACCAGCGGAACGGCGGCGGCCTGCTGCCGTTCGGGCCGAGCGGTCCGGACGAGGGGACGGAGCCGATCCGGATCGACATCGAAGACGGCGGCGACGACGGCGTCGACATCGACATCGACGACGGCGGCGACGACGGCGTCGACATCGACATCGACGACGGCGGCGACGACGGCGTCGACATCGACGACGGCGGCGACGAGAACGACGGACCGATCGAAACTCGTCAGAACGAGACGGACGTCGAACCGGAGGACGAGGAGGACGACGACGCGGACGAGGGAAGCAGCGACGACGATCCGCGGCAGGACGAGACCGACCCGGAGTGACGAGCCGGCCGACGGAACGACGATCGCGGCGGGACGACGATCGTCGCGGCCGGCGCGACGAACCGTACGGACGTTCTTACGCGCCGACGCCTCGACCGTCCGCTACGGTCCGGCTGCCGAACAGGTAGAGAGCGATCGCCAGCAGACCGGCGGCGAGACCGACGCTCACGTCGAGGACAAGTAGTTCGTACGGCGTGTGGACGACGGGACCGGACTTGACCACCCCGAAGTAGAACTCGTGGAGCGCGCCCTCGAACAACGCGGGCAGGAAAAATCCGACGACGGTCGCGAATCCGACGCTCCCGGCCCACAACCGCCGAATCGGCGGTGAAAGCTCGCGTCGGCTCGCATCGGCGTAGACGACACCCGCAGCCACAGGTGCGAGCACGATCCCCAGCAGTGAGACGACCGCGGCCATACCGTCGCTTCTCGTCGAGAACGTGAATACCTTGTGACGTGACGGCGAGCGAGACGCGGCACAAAGGTTATTTCCCAGAAAGAAAATTCAACGCGGTAGACGATGCTCGGCATCTTCCCCGGTTGGCTGGAGTCGAAGCCCTTCGAA
The DNA here is from genome assembly GCF_039522665.1 of Natronoarchaeum mannanilyticum. NCBI lineage: Archaea > Methanobacteriati > Methanobacteriota > Halobacteria > Halobacteriales > Natronoarchaeaceae > Natronoarchaeum > Natronoarchaeum mannanilyticum. Next base: position 1,244,681 of record NZ_BAAADV010000001.1, on the reverse strand, counting down.
CAGCAGGTCCTGATCTCGGCGCTCGCGCTCGATCCGATCGGATTTCTTGCGGGCTACCTGCTCGGTCCGGCGCTCGGCGTCGAGCCGCTGATCGGCGGCGCCTTCGGGCTGGTCGCGGCGAGCGTTCCGATCTCCTTGCTGGTGATGCAGAAGGCTCAGGGCTAAATACGCACGTCGGGTGTCGCTACCCGTACAATCATTACCGTCCCGCCGAGCAATACGGCAATGACACGGGACGGCGACGCGGTCGCAGGACTCGTCGAATCGCTCACCAGGGCGGAGAAGCTCGATCTCGTCCGCGGCGCGGTCGATCCGGAGGGCACCGCGACCGGCTACGTGCCGGGCGTCGAGCGGCTCGGAATCCCCGAGTTACGGCTCGTCGACGGCCCGCTCGGGGTTCGGATCCCCGGCGAGTCGGCGACGGCGTTCCCGGCGCCGATCGCGGCGGGGGCGACGTTCGATCCCGAGCTCGCGCGACGCAAGGGCGCGGCGATGGCGCGGGAGGCCCGAGCGAAGAACCAGGACGTGCTGCTCGCGCCGGGGCTGAACCTGATCCGGGTGCCCAACTGCGGGCGGAACTTCGAGTACTACGCCGAGGACCCCGAGCTGACCGGCGCGATGGCCGCCGCCGCGGTCGACGGAATCCAGTCGGACGGCGTCGTCGCGACGCCGAAACACTTCGTCGCTAACAGTCAGGAGACCGGCCGAGCGAGAGTGAGCGCCGAGGTGAGCGAGCGGGCGCTCCGCGAACTCTACCTGCCGGGCTTCCGCGCCGCCGTCGAGGCCGGCGCGGGCGCCGTGATGACGGCGTACAACCGAGTGAACGGCACGTACATGAGCGAGCACCGCCGGCTCGTCACCGAGGTCCTCAAAGAGGAGTGGGAGTTCGACGGCGTCGTGATGTCTGACTGGTACGGCACCGAGAGCACCGTCGACGCCGCGACGGCCGGGCTCGACCTGGAGATGCCGGGGATCCCCCAGCAGGAGATGGCCGGACCGGGCGGTGGCGGCGACGATGTCGAATCTGGCGGCGGCGACGGCGAGTCTGGCGGCGGCGACGCCGTCGACCTCGGCCCGATCGCCGACGGCCTGCCCGACCCCGAGAACTACGACCGGTTCGGCGCGGCGCTGGGCGACGCGATCGACGCCGGGGAGGTGCCCGCCGAGCGCCTCGACGACATGGTCGCCCGCATCCTCGGCCAGATGAAGCGGTTCGGCGTGCTCGACGGCGAGCGCGAAGCCCCGACGGTCGACGCCGAAGCCCACGATTCGCTGGCAACGGAGATCGCGACCCGAGGGACGGTACTGCTCGAAAACGACGGGGGGCTCCCGCTGTCCGATGACGCGGACGTGGCGCTGATCGGGCCGAACGTCGACGAGGCGACGCTGGGCGGCGGCGGCTCCTCGGAGACGACGCCGCGAGAGGCGACCTCGACGGCGGCGGGCGTCCGCGACCGCGCCGCGGGATCGGTGACGGTCGAGCGGGGCGTCCCCAGGATCGAGAGCCCCTCGTTCTTCGAGCTACTCGCCGGCGAGGAGGGCGGCGAGGAAGCAGGTGAGGAAGACGTCGATTTCGACGACGCCGTCGACGCCGCGGCGGCCGCCGACGTCGCGGTCGTGGTCGTCCGCGACAGCACGACCGAGGCCGCCGACCGCGAGGACCTGCGACTGCCCGGCGAGCAGGACGAGCTGGTCGAGGCCGTCGCCGCCGCGGCGGAGCAAACGATCGTTGCAGTGCGGTCGAGCGGGCCGGTTGAGCTGCCCTGGCGCGAGGAGGTCGACGCGATCCTCGAAACCTGGTACCCCGGACAGGTCGACGGCGAGGCGCTGGCCCGAGTGCTGTACGGCGACGCCGATCCCGGCGGCCGGCTCCCGGTCACGGTCGCGCCCGAAGGCGAGTATCCCGCGACCGAACCCCGCCAGTACCCCGGCGTCGACGACCGCGCTCACTACGACGAGGGCGTGTTCGTCGGCTACCGACACTTCGACGCCGCGGACGCCGCGCCGACCTACCCCTTCGGCCACGGCGAGTCCTACGCCGCGTTCGAGTACGGCGACGCGACGGTCGAGGACGGCGTCGCGCGGGTCGACGTCGAGAACGTCGCCGACCGCGCCGGTCGGGAGGTAGTCCAGGCGTACGTCCGACCGCCCGAGACGGGCGTCGAGCGCCCCGAGCGCGAACTGGCGGGGTTCGCCGCCGTCGAGGTTGAGGCGGGCGACAGCAAGACGGTAGAGATCGAGCTCTCTGAGATGGCGTTCGCGCGCTACGACGAGGATGCGGGCTGGACGGTCGACGAGGGGACCTACGAGATCGAGATCGGGCGGTCGTCGCGGGACGTTCGCAGTCGGGTCGACGTTCGCAGGTAGCCTCTCCGACCGGGTTTCCGAGGAGTTTCCGGCGCCGGATCAAAAGTACCATGCCGTCTCGCCGAGCAGTGGGCAGTATCAGGTGAGCTCCGTGACCGAAAAACGCGAATACCGCGACGACTACGACGACAAGACGCTGTACATCCCCGGCCCGACCGAGGTGCGCGATGACGTCATCGAGGCGATGTGCGAGCCGATGTTCGGCCACCGCATGGACCGGATGACCGACCTCTACACGACCATCGTCGAGGACACGAAGGAGTTCCTCGGCACCGACAACGAGGTCGTCATCCTGACGGGGTCGGGCACCGAGTTCTGGGAGGCCTCGACGCTCAACCTCGTCGACGAGAACATCCTCGTCCCGACCTGCGGCAGCTTCAGCGAGCGCCACGCCAACGTCGCCGAGCGCCTCGGCAAGGACGTCGACCGGCTGGAGTACGAGTGGGGCGAGGCGATCAAGCCCGAGGACATCCGCGCCGAGCTCGAGTCCAGCGACAAACAGTACGACGTCGTCGCGACCGTGATGAACGAGTCCTCGACGGGCGTCAGAAATCCGATCGAGGAGATCGGCGACGTGATCGCCGAGTACCCCGACACGTACTTCGTCGTCGACGCGGTCTCCTCGCTGGGCGGCGACTACGTCGACATCGACGAGCACGAGATCGACGTGATCTTCGCGTCCAGCCAGAAGGCGTTCGCGATGCCTCCCGGACTCGCCGTCTGCGCCGTCAGCGACGAGGCCTACGAGCGCGAACTGGAGAAGGATTCGGCGTCGTGGTACGGCGGCTTCCAGCGCACGATCGACTACTACGATCGGAAGGGCCAGACCCACTCGACGCCCGCGATCCCGATCATGCTAGCCTACCGCCAGCAGATGAAACACATGCTCGAGGAGGGCCACCGGGGTCGCGACGAGCGCCACCGCGAGATGGCCGAGTACACCCGGGAGTGGGCCCGCGAGCACTTCGCGATGTTCCCCGAGGAGGGCTACGAGTCTCAAACTGTGAGCTGCATCGAGAACACCCAGGGGATCGACGTCGCCGAGACGATCGAGACCGTCTCCGAGGAGTACGACTTCGCGTTCTCGAACGGCTACGGCTCGGCGCTGGGCGAGAAGACGTTCCGCATCGGCCACATGGGCGAGCACGACGTCGAGAGCATCAAGGAGCTGACCGACGCCATCGAGGACGTCGCCGGGCTGTAACCGACGGGAGCGTCGGAACGCGCCCGTAGCGGCTCGACGCCGCGCCGGCGGACCCCGGCCGCGCGTCGCGCCGGAAGGCTCACATTTTTTGCCCGTGCCGCCCACGAGAGAGAGTATGAACTATCGGGAGGTCACGACCACGGGCGAGTATCTCGCCCGCCTCGAGACGGGCGCCGACTGGCGCGCGGAGATCGAGGCGCTCGCCGCCGACGTCGACGCCGACGCCGCGTGGTTCGCCGCGATGGGCGCCGTGCAGGACGCCGAGCTCTGGTTCTACGATCAGGACAGTTGCGAGTACCAGTCGATGACCTTCGACGAGCCGCTGGAGGTCGCGAGCTGCGTCGGGAACGTCTCGCTGCTGGATGGCGACCGGTTCGCCCACACTCACGCCGTCCTCTCGCGGCCGAGCGGGCAGGCGCTCGCGGGCCACCTCGATTCGGCGACGGTGTGGGCCGGCGAGGTCCACCTGCGCGCGTTCGAGGGCGAACTGGAGCGAGAGTACGACGACACCACCGAACTGGACCTCTGGTTGTAGATGCGCGAGGAAGACGAACGGTACTTCGAACGACTCGAAAATCCTCTCGAAGAGGCCTTCGAGGTCGCCCGCGAGGCCAAGCGCCGCGGCGGCGACCCGAAGCCCGAGGTCGAAATCCCCACCGCGCGGGACATGGCCGACCGGGTCGAGAACATCCTCGGGATCGACGGCGTCGCCGAGCGCGTCCGCGAGCTCGAGGGCGAGATGAGCCGCGAGGAGGCCGCGCTGGAGCTGGTGACCGACTTCGTCGACGGGGAGGTCGGCGACTACGAGAGCCGCGCGGGGAAAGTCGAGGGCGCGGTCCGAACCGCGGTCGCGCTGCTGACCGAGGGCGTCGTCGCGGCGCCGATCGAGGGGATCGACCGCGTCGAGATCAACGAGAACGACGACGGCACCGAGTTCGTCGCCGTCTACTACGCCGGGCCGATCCGCTCGGCGGGCGGGACGGCGCAGGCGCTCTCCGTGCTCGTCGCCGACTACGCCCGGTCGCTGCTGGACGTCGATCGGTTCAAGCCCCGCGACGACGAGGTAGAGCGCTACGCCGAGGAAGTGGGCCTCTACGACAAGGAGACCGGGCTGCAGTACTCGCCGAAGGACAAGGAGACGAAGTTCATCACCGAGAACTGCCCGATCATGCTCGACGGGGAGGCCACCGGCGACGAGGAGGTCTCGGGCTTCCGCGACCTGGAGCGGATCGACACCAACAGCGCCCGCGGCGGGATGTGTCTCGTGCTCGCGGAGGGGATCGCGCTCAAGGCGCCGAAGATCAAGCGCTACACGGCACAGTTAGACGAGGTCGAGTGGCCCTGGCTCACCGACCTGATGGAAGGCACCATCGGGAAAGACGGCGAGGACGCCGAGGACGACGAAGCGGACGCGGACGACGCCGAAGACGCCGCTGCGGAGGGCGACGACGCCGACGGCGCGGACGGCGACGCGGAGGACGCCGACCCCGACGGTCCGCCCCGCGTCGATCCGAGCGAGAAGTTCCTGCGGGACCTGATCGCCGGGCGCCCCGTCTTCTCCCACCCCAGCGAGGAGGGCGGATTCCGCCTGCGCTACGGCCGCGCACGCAACCACGGGTTCGCGACCGCGGGCGTCCACCCCGCGACGATGCACCTGGTCGACGACTTCCTCGCGACCGGGACGCAGATCAAGACCGAGCTGCCCGGGAAGGCCGCCGGCGTCATCCCGGTCGACTCGATCGAGGGGCCGACCGTCCGGTTGGCCAACGGCGAGGTCCGGCGGATCGACGACCCCGAGACCGCCCTGGAGCTTCGCAACGGCGTCGAGAAGATCCTCGACCTGGGCGAGTACCTCGTCAACTACGGCGAGTTCGTCGAGAACAACCACCCGCTCGCCCCGGCGTCCTACACCGTCGAATGGTGGATCCAGGAGTTCGCCGAGTCCGGCGCCGACGTGCAGGCGATGCAGGACTCGGTTGGCGTCGATCTCTCGGACCCCGACCCCGAAGAAGCGCTCGCGTGGGCCCGCGAGTACGACGCGCCGCTGCACCCCGACTACACCTATCTCTGGCACGACGTCGACGCCGAGCAGTTCGAGGCGCTGGCCGACGCCGTCGCGGCGGGTACCGTCGATCCAGAGCCGATCGACCACCCCACCGCCGGCGGCCGGACCGGCGACCACCTCGCGCTCGAGCGCGACGAGGACGTTCAGGACGCGATCGAGTCGCTGATCGTCCCCCACACCCAGACCGACGGACGCCTGCGAATCCCGGTCTGGCGGCCGCTCGCGCTGACGCTCGGCTTCGAGATCGACGAGGGGGTCGATGCCGGAGCGGGGGGCGGCGAGGCGGCGCCGAAAACGGACGGCGGCGTCGTGGCCGCCGACGCCCCGACGCTCGAACGCACCTGGGACGAGCTCTCGCCCGACGCCCGGTCGTGGCCCAACGCGATGGAGGCCGTCCGCGAGGTCGCGCCGTTCGACGTCCGGGAGCGGGCGCCGACCCGCGTCGGCAACCGGATGGGTAGGCCCGAAAAATCCGAGGAGCGAGAGCTCAGCCCCGCGGTCCACACGCTGTTCCCGATCGGCGAGGCCGGCGGCAGCCAGCGCGACGTCGCCGCCGCCGGGAAGCACGCCGACACGATGGAGGATACGCCCGGCATGATCGAGGTCGAGGTCGCCGACCGCGAGTGCGTCGACTGCGGCGCCGAGACGTTCAAGGCGGCCTGTCCCGACTGCGACGGGCAGACCGAGCCGGTGTACCGGTGTCCGGACTGCGAGACCAGACTGGAGCCCGACGAGTCCGGTCGCGTCCACTGCGACCGTTGCGAGGTCGAGGGCACCTGCGTCGAGGACCGCGTGATCGACGTCAACGCGGAGTTCCGCGACGCGATGAAGACTGTCGGCGAGCGCGAGAACGCCTTCGACATGCTCAAAGGCGTCAAGGGGCTCTCCTCGGCGACCAAGACGCCCGAGCCGATCGAGAAGGGAATCCTTCGGGCGAAACACGACGTCTCGTCGTTCAAGGACGGCACCGTCCGCTACGACATGACGGACCTGCCGGTCACGTCGGTCCGCCCCGAGGAACTCGACGTCACGGCCGACCAGTTCCGCCAGCTGGGCTACGACGAGGACATCCACGGCGACCCGCTCCAGCACGACGACCAGCTCGTCGAGCTGAAAGTCCAGGACGTCGTGCTCTCGGACGGCGCCGCCGAGCACATGCTCAAGACCGCCGACTTCGTCGACGACCTCCTGGAGCAGTACTACGGACTCGACCGGTACTACGAGGTCGACGAGCGCGACGATCTGGTGGGGAAGCTGGTGTTCGGGATGGCGCCGCACACGAGCGCGGCTGTCGTAGGGAGGGTCGTAGGATTCACGAGCGCGGCAGTCGGCTACGCTCATCCGTTCTTCCACGCTTCGAAACGTCGAAACTGCTTCCATCCGGAGACGAAAGTCTGGTACGAGGACGAAGGCGGACAGTGGCATTACGAGGAGATCCGAACGCTCGTAGAGGAGCGACTGAACGATCCTGAAGAGGATGACTTCGGCACGCTCGTACAGAATCTCGACGGCGAGGTCTACGTGCCGTCGATTGACGAAGACGGGACGTTGAAACGCAAGCGCGTCGAGGCAGTATCGAAGCACGAGGCGCCGGAACATCTCGTAAAGATCGAGACCCGAAGCGGACGGGAAATAACGGTAACGCCCGATCACGACGTGCACGTCTTCGACGGAGACGGGATCGCGTCCGAGCGGGCCTCGGAGCTATCAAAGGGCGATTCAGTCGTCAAACCGCAGCATCTCGACTCGATAGATCCGTCGGAGACGGGACGAGTGTTCGACCTCCTCGCGCAAGGCATCGCGATCGACGAGATCGAACTGGATCGCCTCATGGTCCACGGTCTCGACAAAGACCGAGTGTACGACCTCTTCGAGAATGCGTTCGCTGACCAGTGGGACGGGCAGTTCTACCCGCTCTACTCGACCGCCGAACATCTGGGAATCAACAAAAAGACGCTCAGTAACTACCTGTACCGAGAGAGCATTCCTATTAGCATTCTGACCGAGTGTTTCGAGTCTCCCGCAGAACTGCTCGCGTGGGTCCCCGCAGACGTCGAACTCGGGATGAAACGCGATTCGACGACCATCGATCGGCGGATCGAGTTGAACGATCAAGTCGCAACGCTGATTGGATACTACACTGCCGAGGGATTCGCTCGCACCCAGAAAACGCCAAAAGGCACGATCCACCAGACGACGATCTGCGGCGTTGAGTCGGAGGCCAGAGAGTTTTTCAAGAGCGTACTTAGAAAAGAGTTCGGCGTCGAACCATATGAAGAGAACCATGCGAAGATAACCGCATCAGGCAGACTTCTGCGGATGTTCTTCGACACGGTGCTCGACGCTAGTGCGTCTGCGGACACGAAACGGGTGCCGCAGTGTATCTTCGATGCTCCTGACGAGACCGTCGCAGCGTACCTCCGCGGGTACTTCAGCGGCGACGGGACGGTCGACTCAAACGCCTTAGTGGTCTCCGCGACAACGGTTAGCAGGAATCTCAAGGAAGGCATCATCGCGTTGCTGAGTCGACTCGGAATCACTGCTCGCGTCGACAAAACGGACCCAGTACCTCTCTGCGAGAAGTTTCCCGAACACTACGAGATAGACGATCCGGAGATGTCTACGCCAGGATACGTAGTGAACATCACCTCTGACGACGCGGTCGCATACGCAGACAAGGTCGGTTTTCATCTTTCGAGGAAATCCAAGCTGTTGAAATCACAGGTTGACAGCGTCAACACCTCCGCCAGACGCGTCTTCGATGGCGGCGATGGTGATTATCTCGTCGAGTCAGTAACGTCCGTCGACATCGTCAAGGCGGACGTCGACTCGACATACTGCCTGACCGTGGAAGATACGCATTCGCTCATCGCGAACGACTTATCAGAAAAGCAGTGCGACGGCGACGAGGACTGCGTGATGCTCCTGCTCGACGGCCTGCTGAACTTCAGCAAGAGCTACCTGCCGGACCAGCGCGGCGGCCGGATGGACGCCCCGCTGGTGATGTCCTCGCGGATCGACCCCTCCGAGATCGACGACGAGGCCCACAACATGGACGTCGTCGACCGGTACCCCCTGGAGTTCTACGAGGCGACCCGCGAGCTGGCAGATCCGGGCGAGGTCGACGTCGAGATCGCCGAGGACACCCTCGGGACCGACCTGGAGTACACCGGCTTCCGACACACCCACGACACGAGCGACATCGCGCTGGGGCCTGACCTCTCGGCGTACAAGACGCTCGGGTCGATGATGGACAAGATGGACGCCCAGCTCGAGATCTCCCGGAAGCTCCGGGCGGTCGACGAGACCGACGTCGCCGAGCGCGTCATCGAGTACCACTTCCTGCCGGACCTGATCGGCAACCTTCGCGCCTTTTCGCGCCAGGAGACGCGCTGTCTCGACTGCGGCGAGAAGTACCGCCGGATGCCGTTGACCGGCGACTGCCGGGAGTGCGGCGGTCGGGTGAACCTCACCGTCCACCAGGGGTCGGTCAACAAGTACATGGACACCGCGATCCGGGTCGCCGAGGAGTTCGGCGCCCGGGACTACACGAAACAGCGCCTGGAGGTGCTCGAAAAGTCCCTGGAGAGCATCTTCGAGAACGACAAGAACAAGCAGACAGGTATTGCGGACTTCATGTAGGACCGCAAACCCCGTCGGGATGAGCGGCTTTTTGGCCGAGCTTTTTGCCGTGAGAGGTCGCCGAAGGCGACCCGAACGGGAAAAAGGTCGTCGCGGAACAAGCAGACCGGCATCGCGGGCTTCATGTGAGTAGGCGGGACGCCACGGCGTCCCGCCCGTTTTTGACCGAAGCGACGCCGAAAACCGCCCTCAGATGCTCGCGCACTCCCGGATCGCGCGCTCGATCATCACGTCGATCGGCGGGAGCCGGTTGACGCGCGATCCGCTGAACGTCTTGCAGACCGCGCGCTGGAGCCACTCGTGGCGCTTCTCGTCGTAGCCCAGCGCTTTCCGGATCGCCCGCTTCTCGGCGGGATCGAGATCGACGACCAAACGCACCGGCTCGTCCGACGCCTCCGCGCGCTCGCGCAGGCGCTCGACCGCCTCGCGCGAGCGGTGCGCGAACAGGTCGTCCCGGTCGCTCAGCCCGCCCTCGACGTCGCGGTCGAGTTGCCGCGCGGCCTCCTCGGGGATGGCGATCACGTCGCGGACCATGCCCGGGTGTGCGACGAACCGCAACGACAATCTTTCGGTCGCGTCTCGGAGTATCAGCCGGTCTGAGTGGTCCGTACGGTTACTCTTCGGGCGCGCCGACGACCGTCGATTCCTCCTCGTTCGCGCGCCCGACGTCGACCTCGTGGCGCGTGTGTCGGGCGTGGGTCTTCGCCCAGCGCCGGGCGGCGTCGTTTGAGAGGCGTTCGACGCCTTCGGGACAGTTGCGACAGTCCGCGAGCCACGGCGCGACGCCGTCGGGATAGTGGCCGGTGTGGCGCTTGTGGTCGAGCGCGAACTGCTCGATCGCCTGGTTGCCGATGCCCAGATCGTCGAGCTCGTAGCCCAGATCCCACTCGCGCCCGCAGCGCGTGCAGGCGATCGTCGGCGTGTCGTCGATCTCGCCGTCCGGATCGAGCGGGTCGAACTCGTCCTCGTCGAAGGGGTCGGTCACGCCCGGCCGTACGGCGCCGTCGGATTTGAAGGTGGTCCTGCCGGACATCGAGCCGGACACCCAGATTCTGTATAGCGTTTATTGATTTACTTCCGGATCGTCCGGGTCGGCAGCAGACACCACAGAGAGAGCCGGTTTCGTCCGAAAGCAGCGAAACGACGGCGTACAGGCGGAGATAAACGACGAACGGGATTTATGCCCGTTCGCGCCAAACGATAACACATGGCGCAGAAAGAGCGAGCGGACGTCAGCCTGGGGGTTCCGATCTACAACGAGGACGGAACGCGGCTCGGTACCGTCCGGGGGTTCGACGACGAGGGGTTCTACGTCACGCTGGCCGAGGACGCCGTCGCCGAGGAGACCGAACGGATGCGCTCGGGCGGGCCGACCGGCGAGATGGATCTGATGTGGCGCTGCTGGCAGTGCGGCGAGATGGGGAAGATCGGCGAGATTCCCGATAACTGTCCGTCCTGTGACGCACCTCGCGAGGACATCTACTACTGGACCGAGGACTGACCGGCGGATCGAAGGAGTCGCAACCGACGTTTATACCGTTATTCGTGGTAGGCCCGCGTATGGTGGAAACCGGCGAGCAGCCCGACGACGTCGACGAGGAAGAGCTCCAGAAACTGGACCTGGGCATGGGCGTGTTCGACGAGGAAGGCAACCGCCTCGGTGAGATACGAGGATTCGACAAGAGCGGGTTCTACGTCACGATGCGCGAGGGGTACGAGGCGCTGTCGGTCGAGCACGCCCGGTCGGGCCAGAGCTTCGGCGAGGCGGAGTTGATGTGGCGCTGCACGAACTGCGGCGAGATGGGCGCGATCGACGACGGGTTCCCGGACGAGTGCCCGAACTGCGGCGTCCCCAAAGAAGAGATCTACTACTGGACCGAGGACTGACCCAGCAGTTTTGTCGGCGGCGACCCCGGGGAGAGTATGGAGATCGTCGTCTTCGGAGCCGGAAGCCTCGGGAGCCTACTGGGCGGGCTTCTCGCCCGCGAACACGCTGTGACGCTGGTGGGGCGCGACCCGCACGTCGCGACGGTCGCGGAGTCCGGACTCCGGATCTCGAATCGGATCGACGCCGCCGTCGAGCCAGCGGCGACGACCGACGGAACGAATCTGAACGCCGAGCTGGCCGTCGTGACGGTAAAAGCCTACGACACCGATCAGGCCGCGACAGCACTAGCCGCCGGATCGTTCGACGCCGCGCTGTCGCTCCAGAACGGGCTGGGCAACGAGGCGACGCTGGCGAACGCCCTCGACTGCGAGGTACTGGCGGGTACGGCGACCTACGGCGCCCGCCTGATCGAACCGGGGCACGCCGAGTGCACGGGCGTCGGCGAGATCGTTCTGGGCGCTCCGTCGGGCGGCGCTTCGCCGCAGGCCGAACGGATCGCCGGCGCGTTCCGGGACGCCGACGTCGAGACGAGCGCGTCGGGATCGATGCCCCACCGGCTCTGGGAGAAAGTCGCCGTCAACGCCGGCATCAACCCCGTGACCGCGCTCGCGCGAGTGCCGAACGGCGCACTCGCGGCGCCGCCCGCCCGCGATATCGCGAGGCGAGCTGCGAAGGAGACCGCGCGAACCGCCCGCGCCGAAGGCGTAGATCTGTCCACGGACGCGGCGCTGGCGGCCCTCGAACGCGTCGTCGAGACGACCGCCGAGAACCGGTCCTCGATGCTCCAGGACGTCGCGGCGGGACGCCGAACCGAGATCGACGCCGTCAGCGAGGCCGTCGTCGAGCGAGCTGAGGATCACGGAATCGACGCGCCGACGAACGAGCTGTTGGCGGGGGTAGTACGGAGCTGGGAACGAGAGCGTGGGCTACGAGAGCCGTAATCGATCCAGTCGACGGCCGATTCGACCGGGGGACGAAAAAGAGCCCGAACGTCGGAACAGTCCGACGGAGACCTCAGAACGGCGCCTGCGGGCCTTCGTCGGAGTCGGCGTCGTCGTCGCTGGACTCGCCGGGGAACGAGGGGCTCATGCCGCCACCGCCGTGGCCGGCCGCCTCGCCCGTGTTCGCGTGAACGGTCTCGATTTCGGGGATCTCCTTGACCATCCGGCTCTTGATCGCCTGGATCGTCATCGGAGAGATGCCACAGCCGCTACAGGCGCCGCCGAGCTGGATCGACACCTCGCCGGTCTCCCGGTCGAGGTCCTGGATCGCCGCGTTGCCGCCGTGCATCTGGATCTGCGGGAAGTTGCGGCGGAGGAAGTTCGCGACGCGATCTTCGAGGTCGTCGCCGTCGTTGGACGTGTCCGTGCTCATGGAACGAGGTAGGTGGCGGTCGGTCTTAGGCCTTTGGTCTCCGATGTTCGGGCTCGCGGGCGTCAGTCCTCGAACTCGAAGACGCGTCGGAGTTCGGCCTCGATCTCGTCGAGATACCGCTCCAGCACCGCCTCGAACTTCTCGCGATCGACGACGACGGCGGTCAGGCGCTCGTAGGGCTCCTCGGGGAGCTCGATCCGGAACTCGCCGTCGCCCTCGTAGAACGGCTCGCTCTCGTTGAGCACCTGCTGGTCGATCCCGTGGATCAGCTGGGAGTCGTAGGCGTCGTTCATCGTCTCGAAGGCGTTCTTGTAGGCCCGCTGGAGCTCCGGGAAGTAGTTCGCGTACTTGTCCTCGAACTGCTCGGGATCGAACTCGGTCATGTGGGATCGAACGAGCGAGGTACACAAAAGTCGGCCGAATGGCGGTCGTCGGCACGGGTCGCTCGGCGGCTTCGTCGCGGAATCGACCACGATATCCGGGGTCGACGGGAGTTCGTCCCCCGGCGGTCCTGTTCGCACAGCTCAATAAATCACATAGTGCAATATAGAATAGTCGGGGAGCCGTCCGAACGAGGATGTCCTGACTGACCAGAACGAATCCCAGTCAGCGAGCAGTATCCCTCAGGCCAACGCTCGGATGCTGACGGGACACGGGGTGATGCCACGCGCGGATGAAGAACATTCGCCGGGAGAGCGATCACCGGCTCCCGATGAGGCGTCGTCGCTCACCCGGAGTGTCGAAGCCGAGTCGCGACGACGCGGCCCCACGATCGAAGTCCCGGGTACGCGAACGAGCCGACGGATCCTGTACCGCGCGGCGTACGCGTGTTCGATGTGTGATGACGCTCGCAGCGACACCCACGTCGTCCGCGGTAGCTGGCCGACCATCACGTCAGTGATCCCACCGGTCTGACGATCTTCAACTCGTTGCGCCCGGAATCGTACACTTGCGAACTTCCCTGAAGTAGGGATACTGGAGAGTCGTTCTTGGATCGCCAGCGCGGGGTTGCCCCTCGTCCACCAATGCATGCGAACCCTCTAACCGGCGTGACAACGGAAAGCGAGGACCGTATCGAGGCTCGCCCGATCGGTTGTCGGAATCGTGACGCCGAGCGATTTCGTATAGCGTTATAGAATATATTCCGTGTGGTGCGCCGGTTCACAGCCCTCCGACCGGCGTCACAATACGTGTTCGCGGGACGACGGAACCCCGAACAACCGCAACGGTAGATATCGCCGGTCACGAGCGGTCTACGACTGTCGATCAGATACGCCGACACGAGACTCCGACGCCACACGGTGCACGAAAAACAGTCGATACCGCACTAAAGAAAGACGCCGCAGGGATCAGGCTTCGTCGCTGTCCGACTCCCCGCGATGTCGCGCCGCGAGCGCACCGCCGGCCGCACCGACGAGACCGACGCCGAGACCAAATCCGGGGAGACCGCTGTCCTCTTCGTCGGAACTGTCGTCCTCGCCGGATCCGCCGTTGTCGGAACTGCCGTCGTCGGAGCTGTCGTCCGAACTCTCGTCGTCCGAGCTACCATCATCGGAGCTACCGTCGTCCGAGCTACCGTCGTCCGAGCTACCGTCGTCCGAGCTACCGTCGTCCGAGCTACCGTCGTCCGAGCTACCGTCGTCCGAACTTCCGTCGTCCGAACTTCCGTCATCGGAGCTGCCGTCATCCGAGCTACCGTCGCCGGAACTACTATCGTCGGTGACAGCGAGGAACGGGATCGACGCCTTGGAATCGCTGGAGTACGCGAGCGCGTCGCTCTGGTTCGTGCCCCCCGGCGCGATCAGGTCGATCACGTTCGGCGCGTTCTCGTTTTCCGCGCCGCCGAACTTGTGCTGACTGGCCTCGGATTCGACCGTCCGAACCTGACCGGGCCCGAACCCGTCGAAGCCGAGCATCAGCGGGACGATTTCCATCGCCTCGATGTCGCCGATCGTGTCCTGAGACACCGAGAAAACGATCGTCGAATCGCCCTCGACGCTGGGCGTTCCGGTGGCGAGTTCGCTGCCCTCCGCGTCCTGCACGCGGACGCCGTTCTGGCCGTCGACGAGGATCCGGATCTGGTAGTTCGCGGCGAGATTCGCGTTCACGCCCTCACGCGCAGCGCTGGCGCCGCCACTCGCGCTGGGATCGCGCAGATACACCTGAATGTGCTGGTGGGAAAAGCCGTTCTCCAGGGGGAAGCTGTTCGAGATCGTTCCATCGACCGTCAGCTTGAACTGGTACTCGCCGTCGGCCGAGTGGATGCTGAACGACGAGATGTCCCACGTCGCGTCCGAGTAACTGTCGCCGGTCGGGCGCGTGTAGTTGCCGGGACCGTTCGCGTCGTCCGTGGCGTCGTCCCACGAGGCGATCGCGTCCGACTGCGCCGAAACCGTCGAGACGCCCGTAACTGCTAGTCCGCTCGCCGCAACCAAGCCGCTCAGGTACTGTCTTCGGTCCATGGTACCACACTTTGTAGATGTCTATAAAAACATTATGAATTATTTCGACACAGTTGTCAGCTGTTTGTCCGATAGTTGCCGCGATGGAAAAAAGCCGGACGTTACTCGGAGTCGTCCGCGTCGTCGCCGGTGACGGCGGCGAGTCCGTCCGCGTCGTCAAAGTCGCGTTCGGGGGCGCGTTCGTCGGCCGGTTCGGGACCGGTACCCGGCGTCGGCCGATCGGCTTCGACGACGACCACGCTGTCGACCTCGAACTCCAGCGAGCCGTCGTCGTGGGTCGTCGGCGCGACCGCCTCGCCGGTGCGCAGATCGGTCGTCTCGACGTAGTCTCCCACGCGAACCGAGCGGGGACCGTCGGCGAAGTTGAGCAGGACGACGACGCGCTGGTCGTCGGCGACTCGAGAGAACGCGAGCACGTGATCCGACTCGGCGTGGAACGGGATCCGCTCGATCCCGGCGTCGCTGCCAAGCGCGGGGATCGACTTGCGAGCCTCGATCAGCGAGCGGTAGAATCCGTTGAGTTCCTCGTCGAACTCGCCCCAGTTCATCGCGTCGCGATACCCTTCGAGGCCGGTCTCCTGCCCGTAGTACAGCATCGGATTTCCGGGCAGCGTGAACGTCGCCGCGCCGGCGGCCATCTGTGCCTCGCGGCCGTACTCCGCGATGAAGCGATCGAGGTCGTGGTTCTCGACGTACTGGAGGAACGGTCGGTACGCCGGGACGCCGACGTTAGCCCGGCGCTCGACGGCGTCGAGGATCGCGTCGGCGTCGCCGTCGGCGGCCATGCTCAGCGCCTTGTGGAGCCGGTCGTCGTGGTGGATGTGGAACTCGCCCTCCGAGAAGTCGGCGAAGTACGGCACCGACTCGTCGAGCAGCAGAAACTCGTCGTCCTTTGCCGTGGTGCGCTCGTACACTTCCTTCCAGAAGGAGTGCTGGACGCCCCAGGCGACGTCGCAGCGGAACCCGTCGATCTTGTCGGCCCAGAAGTCGACGATAGAGAGGACGAACTCCCGGACCTCGGGGTTCTCGTAGTTCAGGTTCGGGATCGTGCTCCAGTTGAAGTACGTGTCCGGTTCGAGTTCGCCCTCGTCCTCCCAGCGGTACCAGTCGCGGTACTTCTCGTGGTCCTCGTGGTCGGGGTCCGCGGCGGCCTGGAAGTGCGGGTGGAGGATCGACGTGTGGTTGACCACCAGATCGAACACGACCTTGATACCGTGGTCGTGGCAGACGTCGACGAACGCCTCGAACTCCTCCATCGTGCCGAGTTCGGGGTCGACCGAGAAGTAATCCAGCGCGTCGTACCCGTGGGGGCCGCCGCGCTCGGCGTCGGTGCCGAAGCTGCTGTTCGCTTCGACGAACGGCGTCATCCAGAGCGCGTCGACGCCCAGGTCGGCGAGGTAGGGGACGCGCTCGGCCATCGTCTCGAACGTCGGATCGTCCTGATCGGGGAACCGACGAGTGAAGATTTCGTAGAAGACGGCGTCGTCGAGCCACTCGGGCGGATCGTAGGGACGCTCGACGGTCACCGAATCGCCCTCGGGGACGAGCTCGATCGCGTCGGCGACGCTGTAGCGGCGTCCCGCCGCGACGGCGTAGATCCGCACCGGCTCGTCGAGTTCGGACGCCGAGATCGCGCCGCTCGCCTCGGCCAGAACGTCCTTGTCGCGGTCGTCGACGTACAGCTCGACGTCGACGGCGGGGTCGATCGAGTCGTCGGCCGGCGGCGTCGTCGCGGCGGCGGTCAGGACCACCCGATCGCCGACCGTCTCGGCGTCGATCTCCACGCGGGGCCGCGGATCGTCCTCGTCCTCTTCGGGGAACGCGTGGACGGTCAGCTCGTGGCGGCCGTCGGGAGCCTCGAGTTCGAGCGTGTACGCGCCCGGCACGTCCGGATCGAACGAGACGACGGGGTCCGCACCGACGGTGGCGTCGCTGCCGTCGGGCGCGTCGGCGACCGACCAGGAGTACTCGGCGTCCGGGTCGGGATTACGCGGCGCCAGCGCGTCGCGGTCGTGCTGATCGTTCCCGTTCGGGTCCTCGATCGTCTCGCTGACCGCCACGAACCGCGGCGGGCCGGGGTGGGAGGAGTCGTCGCCGCGCTCGGAGCCGTCTTCCGCCGGTCGCCGCTCGCCGCCGTCCGGGCGGGGAGCGTCGACCAGCGAACTCAGAGTGGCGATGTGCGTACTACGTTTCACATACACACGCGGTCGGCAGGGCATAAAACGTTCACGAAGCATTATTTCATCACAGTTTTCACTACCCGAACTCAGGAACTACTTGCCGGTAGCGCCGGGACCGCGTGCCAGGAGCCGCGGCGCCGAGCCAGCGCGAGCCGGAGCGGGGCGAGTCGCGGTCGGGGCGCCGGCAGCCCGCGGACGGAACGACGCCGAAATCGAGCCGGGAGGCATACGGGGCCTGGCCACGAACCGGGACACATGACCGACGACGCGACCGACGGCGACGCGACCGACGCGGTACAGTGCTGGCTGGTCGAGCGGTCGTTCGACCAGCGCAACCTCGTGACGCTGGTGTACGCGACGCCCGACGGCGAGCGCTACCAGCAGCGCGAGCTGTCGGGCAACGCGCTCTCCCAGATCGACGTGACCGCGGCGCGGGAGATCCCCGCCGACGAACTGGAGGACGTGCAGGACGCCGACACCCGGGCGCGCTACGCCGACGAGGTCGCGTCCGTGCGCGAGCAGTACGATCCGGACGAGGAGCTCTGAGCGACCCGGACGGGGTCGTCGACGCTCGGCGGGGGTGCGTGATCGGCGGCGTCCGAGCGCGAGACCCATCACAGAACATAAGCGGCGGTGCGCTGAACCGTCGGCCATGGCAGCCATCGAGCTGGACGGCGTGAGCAAACGCTACGGCGGCGTCACGGCGCTGTCGGATCTCGATCTCGCCGTCGAGGCGGGCGAGATCTACGGCTTCCTCGGCCCCAACGGCGCCGGGAAGTCGACGACGATCAACGTGTTGCTTGACTTCGCGCGGCCGACCGCGGGCGCCGCGCGGGTGTTCGGGCTGGACTGTCAGGCCGAACCGGTGGCCGTCCGCGAGCGCGTCGGCGTCCTCCCCGACGGCTTCAGCCCGTGGGACCGGCTCACGGGCCGCCAGCACGTCAGGTTCGCCTGCGAGTCCCGCGAGGTCGACGCCGATCCCGAGGCGATATTAGAGCGCGTCGGCATCGCGGACGCCGCCGACAGGACGGCCGGGGACTACTCGAAGGGGATGACCCAGCGCCTCGCGCTGGGGATGGCGCTGGTCGGCGACCCCGATCTGCTGATCTTGGACGAGCCGACGACCGGGCTCGATCCCAACGGCGCCCGGGCGATGCGCGAGCTGATCCTCGCGGAGCGCGACCGGGGCGCGACGGTGTTCTTCTCCAGCCACATCCTCGATCAGGTCGAGGCGGTCTGCGACCGCGTCGGCATCCTGCGGGGCGGCGAGCTCGTCGCCGAGGACAGCGTCGAGGGGCTGCGCGAGGCCGCCGGTTCCGGGGCGCGCCTGCGCGTGTCGGTCGACCGCGCCGATCCGGCGGCGGTCGACGCCGTCCGCGAGTTAGACGGCGTGACGGCCGCCGAAATTCGGGGCGACGAGATCCTGGTCCGCTGCGCCGACGGGACGAAGTCGGCGGTGGTGTCGACGCTCGAAGACGAGGGCGTCGCCGTCTCGGACTTCTCGACCGAGGAAGCGTCGCTGGAGGACCTCTTTCGGGAGTACACGGAGGCGTCGACATGAGCTGGCAGATCATCGCCCGCAAGGAGGTCCAGGACGCGGCGCGCTCGCGCGTGCTCCACGCGCTGACGGGCGCGATGGTGCTGATCGCGCTGGCGCTGATGGGCGTGTACGTCGGCGCGCCGCGGCTGTTCGGCACGCCCGCGAGCAACCTGACGTTCCAGAACTTCGTCGCATCGCTCGGCCCGGCGTCGGCGTTCGTGCCGATCCTCGCCGCGATGCTGGGCTACAAGGCGATCGTCGGCGAGCGCGAGAGCGGCAGCCTCGCGCTGTTGCTCTCCCAGCCCCACAGCCGGGACGACGTGGTGATCGGGAAGTTCGTCGGCCGCGCGGTCGTGCTGGCGGTCCCGATCGCGCTGGCGTTCGCGGCGGGCTTCGGCGTCGTCGCGGTCGCGTTCGACGCCTACTCGATCGCCGGCTACGTCGGCTTCCTCGGAGCCCTGCTGCTGGTCGGGATCGCCTACGTCGCGATCGCGATCGCGGTCTCGGCGTCGACCGGCTCGACGACGAAAGCCGCCGCCGGGGTGCTGGCGTACTACCTCGTGTTCAAGTGGCTCTGGGGCGCGCTCGTGCTCGCGACCAACGCCGTCAGGGCGCGGCTCGCGACCGGCGAGTGGGTCGTCCAGATCGGCGGATTCCCCGAGTGGGTGTCGGTCATGTTCATGCTCAGCCCGCACAACGCCTACCAGATCGTGCTCCGGGACGTCGTGCTGACGGAGTACTCGGTCTGGTACGCCGAGCCGTACATGACCGCCTGGACCGGCGGGGTCGTGCTGGCGCTGTGGACCGTCGGCGCGCTGACGATCGGCCTCTGGCGGTTCGACGCCGTCGACCTGTAGCGCGGCGGCGTCCGCGTCGACGCCGTCGCGTGACGCCGATGCCGGGTCGAAGCCGCTTTTCGTTCAGACCGCTTAGATATCGTATGGTCGTCCCGCTGGAGATGGGGTGGCGTCACCTCCTGTTCGAGAACCGGCCGGTCGAGCCCGACGTCATGGACGCGCACCTCCCCGAGGGGCTCGCGCCCGACACGTACGACGGCTCGGCGTGGCTCTCGGTCGTGCCGTTCACCAACGTCGCCGTGCGCCCGAAGGGCGTCCCCGAACCGCTCGGAATCCGACTGCCCGAACTCAACCTCAGAACGTACGTCACCCGCGACGGCGTCCCCAGCGTCTACTTCTTCACGCTCGACGCGCAGGACGTCGCGAGCGTCCTCGGCGCGCGGATCTTCCACCACCTGCCGTACCACTACGCCCGGATTTCGCTGGAGGTTACCGACGGCCGGGTGAATTTTCGCAGTCGGCGTCGCCACCCGGGCGCCCGCCCCGCCCGCTACGAGGGGACGTACCGGCCGAGCGGCGAGCCGTTCGCGGCGCCCGACGATCCGTTCGGGGAGTTCCTCGTCGAGCGCTACCGGTTCTACACCGAAGCTCAGGACGGGTCGATCCGGTACACGGACGTCGAGCACGACCCCTGGACGCTGTACCCCGCCGACGCCGACATCGAGACGAACACGCTGCTGGCGGCCCACGGGTTCGCGGAGCCCGACGCCGAGCCGGTGTACTACTACAGTCCTGGACTGGACGTGGTCGCCTCGCGGAGCAAGCGGCTGTAGCCCTCGTCGCCGGCTGTGCCGGGCCGGCGAACCGCTACAGCGCGCCGCGGTCTTCGAGCAGTTCCTCGAATTCTTCTTCGCCGTCGAGCTGCGGAACGCCCTCCGCGTCGGCGTCGTCGCGCTTGGTCTGGCCCGGGTTCTCGCCCGCGACGAGGTAGTCGGTGTTGCCCGACACGCTCCCGGTCGCCGAGCCGCCGTGGTCCTCGACCAGCTCCTGAGCCTCGCTGCGGGTGTAGTTCGGCAAGCTGCCCGTGAACACGAAGGTAAGTCCCTCCAGTTCGTCGCCACCCTCGACGTCGGCGTCCTGCGGCTCGACGCCGTGGTCGCGCAGGTCCGCGACGACCGCGCGGTTCGCCTCGGAGTCGAAAAAGTCGCGGATCTGCTCGGCGACGACGGGACCGACGTCGGGCACGTCCTCCAGCTCCTCGGCGTCGGCGGCCATCACGGCGTCGAGCGAGCCGAACTCGCGGGCGAGCTGGCGGGCCGTCGCGGCGCCGACGTGCGGGATGCCCAGCGCGGCGAGGAAGTCGTCGAGTGGCGGCTCTTTGGTCGCTTCGAGCTCGGCGAGCAGCTTCTCGGCGCTGCGCTCGCCCCAGCCCTCCAGGTCGACCAGCTCGTCGGCGTCGATCTCGTAGAGGTCCGCCACGCTGTCGGTAATCAGCCCCGCGTCGAGGAACTGGCGCACCGTGCGCTCGCCCAGCCCCTCGATGTCGAGGCCGTCGTCGCTACCGTAGTAGACCACCGACTCGCGCAGCTGGGCGTCGCAGGCCAGCCCGCCGGTGCAGTACGCCATCGGCCCGTCGCGCTCGACCGGACTATCACAGACCGGGCAGCGATCCGGGAACGCGAAGTGCGCGTCGCCGTCCTCGCCGTCGCTCCCGTCTTCGACCACTTCGGCGACCTGCGGGATCACGTCGCCCGCCCGCTCGATGCGCACCTTGTCGCCGATGTCGACGCCCAGATCCGCGATCTCGTCGGGGTTGTGCAGGCTCGCTCGCGAGACGGTGACGCCGCCGACGTCGACCGGGTCGAGCAGCGCGACCGGCGTGAGCCGTCCGGTACGGCCGACCTGCACCGCGATCTCGCGGATCGTCGTCACCTCGGTGCGGGCGGGGAACTTGTAGGCGAACGCCCACCGGTAGTGGCGGGCGGTCGATCCCAGCTCCTCGCGCTTCTCGGCGTCGTCGACCTTGATCACGACGCCGTCGATCTCGTAGTTCAGGTCGTCCCGGCGCTCCAGCATGGCGTCGCGGTACTCGATCGCGTCCTCGATCGAGTCGACGCGCTCGGTGTGCTCGTTGACCTTGAGGCCGAACTCGGGCAGCGCCTGATCCTCGGCCCACCGGGTCGCCCAGCCGTCGCTCGAATCGAGCACCTCGAAGAAGAAGCAGTCGAGGGGCCGATCGGCGACGACCGAGGGGTCGTGCTGGCGGATCGTCCCCGCGGTGGCGTTCCGGGGGTTCGCGAACGGGTCGTCGCCGCTCTCGACGCGCTCGCGGTTGTACGCCTGGAAGGCGTCGCGGGGCATGAACACCTCGCCCCGCACCGCGAGGAACTCGGGCGGATCGCCGGCGAGGCGCTGGGGGATCGACCGGATCGTCCGGACGTTCTCGGTGACGTCGTCGCCCTCGCGACCGTCGCCCCGCGTCGCTGCGCGCACGAGGCTGCCCTCCTCGTAGACGACTTCGATCGAGATACCGTCGAACTTCGGCTCGCAGACGTAGTCGACCTCGCCCGCGTGCCCGCTGGCACGTAGGTCGCCGCGGACGCGCTCGTCGAACTCGTAGACGTCCTCGGCGTCGCCGCTCTGGTCGATCGAGAGCATCGGCGCGACGTGCTCGACGGCGTCGAACGACTCCACCGGCTCGCCGCCGACTCTGCGGGTGGGGCTGTCCTCGGCGTCGAGGGCGAACTCGTCTTCGAGCGCTTCGAGGCGGGCGAACAGCGCGTCGTAGGTGCGATCGGCGATGACGGGGTCGCCCTCGACGTAGTAGCGGCGGTCGTGACGCCGGACCGCTTCCCTGAGCTGTTCGGCCTGCTCGCGGGCCCGCGCTTCCGAGAGGTCCTCGACCGGCTCGAAGTCGGTCGGGGGGTCGCGGAAGTAGGGGTTGTCGTCGAGATCGGACGCCATTTCGCCGACGTAGCGCGCCATCGTACAAAAATCCGGGCACACCGGCGTCCGACGCTCGTTCCGCAGGGCCGGCCCCTCGGCGACCGCGGCGAGGTGGCGACGCAGCGGCGTCGACAGGAACGCCGCTGACGGTGGCGCGACGCCGTCTGTCGAGTGGCACTCAGTCACTTGCACGCTACCGTACGAAACCGTCAGGCAAGTTGCCTCTACTCCACGTAAATACACCGAACGAACCCTTATTCCGACCTTCGTGGATGTTGCTCGCGGGGATACCCATGTTCTTCCACGAACCCGAGCTACAGTACGAAGTTACGGTCGAAGAGCCCGATCCGCAGTTCGCCAAGGAGCTTCAGCAGGCGATCGGCGGCGTCGAAGGGGAGATGCGCGTCGCGCTGCAGTACCTGTTCCAGGCCTGGGCGACGCCGAAGGAGCACGAAGAGTACCGCAAGCTGCTAATGGAGACCGGGACCGAGGAGCTCGGCCACATCGAGATCCTCGCGACGGCGGTCACGAAGAACCTCCGGAACGCCACCGACGAGGAGCGCGAGGACGCCGCTCAGGACGACATGATGCGTATGATGATGTCCGGCCAGAGCCCGCGCCAGATCCTCTCGGCCGGCGAGTCGGCGATGCCGGTCGACAGCAACGGGCTCCCGTTCAACGGGAACTACGTCGTGGCGTCGGGCAACCTCGCCGCGGACATGTACGCCAACGTGATGGCCGAATCGACCGGACGCCTGCTCGCGACGCGGCTGTGGGAGCGGACCGACGACCCCGGGATGAAGGACATGCTGGAGTACCTGATCGCTCGCGACACGATGCACCAGAACCAGTGGCTCGCCGCCCTGGAGACGCTGGACGATCCGGTTCCGGTGCCCGCGAGCTTCCCCCAGGAGAAGGAGAACCAGGAGTTCAACTACGCGTTCATGTCGACCCACCGCGAGGAGCGCGAGGACCCCGACATGCCCTGGACGCAGGGCGAGTCGGTCGACGGCCACGGGGAGTTCTCGTTCGTCCAGCAGAACAGCGACGGGAAGGGGACGGCGCCGAGCCCCGATTCGTCAGTGTACAGCGACCCGAACCGCGAATAAATCATAGAGCGCTATATCAAATTTCTTCGGCGATCGGACGCCGACGGGTGTCGGCCCGCGGGACCGCTCGCTTCACTCGGCTTCGTCGATTTGCTCCCGCGTGACGGGGTCGCGCCGCCGATCGACGGCGGCCATCACCGGCCCCGACGCGACGCCGTGGACGACGACCGACGAGAGGACGACGAAGCCGAGGATCGCCCAGAGCACCTCGGCCTGGACGAGCAGTTCGAGTTCCTCGAACGACGCCTGCGCCAGCGCGTACGACAGGTAGAAGAAGGAGCCGACGCCGCGGATGCCGAAGAACGAGACGACGGCGCGGTCGAGCCACGGCGCGTCGGAGCCGAGAAACGCGATCAGTCCTGCTGCAGGTCTGACCGCGAGGACGATCGCGAGTCCGACGAGCGCCCCCGTCGGGGTCAACGGCGCGAGCAAGCCGCCCGCGATGGCGCCGCCGAACAGCACCAGTACGGTCGCGGTGAGCAGCCGCTCAATCAGCGCCGCGAAGTCGTGGAGGTACTGGTAGTACTCGTGTTCCCACTCGAAGCGCCGGAGTTCGAGGGCGGCGACGAACACCGCGACGAACCCGTAGCCGGACGCCACCTCGGTGATGCCGTAGGCGAGCAGGGTGACGACCAGCGCCTCGGCGCCGGCGAGCACCTCCGCGCGTTCGGTCGGGTCCGGCGAGTAAAACACCAGCCGCGCCATCAGGTGCCCGATCAGATATCCCAGGACGAGCCCGACCAGGATCTTGTACCCCACGTCGACGAGCGCCCAGTCGACGAGCCACGACCACCCGTCGCCGGCGCTCGCGCCCGCGACCGCGATGGAAAGGTACGTGAAGGGAAACGCCAGCCCGTCGTTCAGCCCCGCCTCGGAGGTCAGCGCGAAGCGGATGCTTCCCCACTCGTGGACGGGCGCCCGCTCGGACTCGATCTCGGTCAGCGGCGCGCCGGCGTCGACGTCAGAGGCGAGCACCGGGTCGGTCGGCGCGACGACCGCGCCGAGCAACAGCGCCGTCGGAACCAGCAGGCCGAGCGCGTACCGGCCCAGCAGCGCCGTCGCGGCGATCGTCAGCGGCATCGCTATCGCGAGGAGCCGCCAGGTCGACGCCCAGCCGCGCCAGTCGAACGGCCGGTCGATCTTGAGGCCGGCGCCCATCAGCGCGACGATCACGACCAGCTCGGTCAGCCGTTCGGTGAGATCGGCGTTGACGACGGGATCGAGCGCGGGGACGCCCGGCACCGCCGCGAACAGCGCGAACCCGCCCCCGACGTAGACGATCGGCAGCGAGAGCGGCTTGCCGGCCAGAAATCGAGGAAGCAGCACAGCGCCCAGTAGCGCCACCGCGACGACGATCAGTCCGACGTCGTACGCGCTCACGGGCGTACGTCCACGGCGAGCGGAAAAACGGTGGGGTCGACAGCCGCTGGGCTAAGAATCGAAAGCAGCGAAAACCGCGGGAGTTACCGGCAAGAGGGGAGCGACGGCGCGTCGTCTACCGCCATCGCGAGCCAGGCGTCGTCCGCCGTGATGTCGGCGATGACGTACTGCTCGTCGTCCCCGTCACCGTCGACGGAGCCGACGATCTCTCTCGCGCCGCGCGACGTGTCGCTGTAACCTGACGACGACATATACATAATTATCTTTCACACATGGATAAACCCGTCGGATTTGACTGACGTTTCGGATCGAACGGATGTTTCCCGAACGCGCGTCAGAAACCGTCTGGCGGGGCGCAACGAGGGAATTCGGCGGCGAAGCGCCGCGATGCGTCGTTCGCGCCGGACCGAGCAGTCGACGGACGGCGGTTCGCCGACGGAGCTCCTCGGGAAACGAACCGGTCAACTGTGACGCAGGTACCCGGATACCGGCGCTCCGGCGGCGCCGACGGCCGGCTTCCGCGGGCGACCGCCGAAGCACGGCCTTTATGACGGTTTTGGACGTACCGCGTGGTATGAATGTGTCCGACGCGATGACGCCGCGAGGAGAGCTCGTGACCGTCGAGCTCCCCGGCAGCCGCGACGACGCCCTGGAGTACCTGCAGGATCGCGAATTTTCCTCCGTGCCGGTCGTCAAGCCCGGCGACGACGGCGAGGAGTACCGCGGGCTCGTCTCCCGCGAGAGCCTGATCGAACACCCCGACGAGGACCAGCTCGCGCTGCTGATGGAGGACGTCCCGACCGTGACGCGCGACGCCGGCATCGAGGAGCTGGCCGAACTGATGGTCACGGAGGGCGCGCGGCGCGTTCCCGTCGTGGACGGCGAGCTGGAGGGGATCGTCACGATCACGGACGTGATCCGGGCGCTCGCGACGGGCGACGTCGACGCCGACGTCGAGGTCGGCGGAATCGCGACGCGCGACGTGAACACCACCTTTTCGGGCGCGCCGCTGACCGTCGCCCTGCGCGAGCTGAACTACGCCAACGTCCCCTACGCCGTCGCGCTCGACGAGGCCGGCGAGCCGGCCGGCATGCTCACCGAGGTCGACGTGCTGGACGTCGCCGAGATCGTCGAGGACGAGGAGCAGACGGGCAACAGCTTCGCCGACCAGGACGACGACTGGATGTGGGAGGGGATCAAGGGCGTCGGCAGCCGCTCGATGACCGTCCGGAACGTCGAGCTGCCCGCGGGCCCGGTCTCCGAGTTCATGACCGAGGATCTGGTCACCGTCTCGGAGGGCAAGACCGCCCGCGAGGCCGCCCAGCTGATGATCACCAACGACATCGAGCAGATCCCGCTGGTCTCGGGCGGCGACCTCGTGGGCATCGTGCTCGACATGGACCTGCTGGAGGCGCTGTATGAGTGAGAGCACCGCCGAGAAGCTCGTCGAGCTCGCCAAGCGCCGCGGGTACTTCTTCCCGTCGGCGGGCGCGTACGGCGGCGTCGCCGGCTTCTACACGTTCGGCCCGCAGGGCGCCGCGCTCAAGCAGAACGTCGAGGACGCCTGGCGCGAGCGGTTCGCGGTCCGGGAGGGCCACCAGGAGATCGACGCGCCGACCGTGATGCCCGAGCCCGTCTTCGAGGCGTCGGGCCACCTCGACGGCTTCGACGACATGCTCGTCGAGTGCGCCGAGTGCGGCGAGAGCCACCGCGCCGACCACCTGATCGAGGACAACACCGCGATCGAGGAGGCCGAGTCGATCGCCATCGAGGAGGTCGAGGAACTGATCGACGAGCACCAGCTCGTCTGCCCCTCCTGTGGCGCCGACCTCTCCGGCGAGCCGGTCGACGACTTCAACTTGATGTTCGGCACGAACATCGGCCCCGGCGACTCCTCGCCGGGTTACCTCCGGCCGGAAACCGCTCAGGGCATCTTCGTCGAGTTCCCGCTGCTCAAGGAGTACGCCCGCAACCAGCTGCCGTTCGGCGTCACGCAGATCGGCAAGGCGTACCGCAACGAGATCAGCCCGCGCAAGTCCGTCATCCGCACGCGGGAGTTCACGCAGGCCGAACTCGAACTGTTCGTCGACCCCGAGGGCGAGGGGCCCGACCTCTCGCGCGTCGAAGACGTCGAGGTTCGGCTCTACCCGATCGGCGAGCAGGAAGACGAGGAGGGCGAGCTGATCGAGACGACGATCGGTGAAGCCGTCGCGGACGGCACGCTCGCCAGCCCGTGGATCGCCTACCACCTCGGCATCGCCCAGGAGTGGTACGAGCGCGTCGGCGTCGACAAGAGTCGGTTCCGGTTCCGCCAGCACCTCTCGGGCGAGCGCGCCCACTACGCCAGCGACTGCTGGGACGCCGAAGCCGAGTTAGATGAGGACTGGATCGAGCTCGCCGGCTTCGCGTACCGCGGCGACTACGACCTCTCCAAGCACGCCGAGCACTCCGACGAGGACTTCACGATCTTCAAGCAGTACGACGAGCCGGTCACCGTCGAGCGCGCGACGGTCGATCCCGACATGAGCTACCTCGGCCCCGAGTTCGGCGGGCAGGCCCAGGACGTGGCCGACGCGCTCGAATCGCTCGCCGAGGAGGATCGCTCGGCGTTCGAGGGCGAGGACGTGACGGTCGACGTCGACGGCGAGGAGTACACCGTCCCCGTCGAGAAGACCGACTTCTCGGTCGACGAGGTCACCGAGTCCGGCGAACACATCACGCCTCACGTGGTCGAACCGTCGTTCGGCGTCGATCGGCTGCTGTACACGATCCTCGATCACGCCTACGCCGAGGACGAGGTCGGCGGCGAGGAGCGCACCTACCTCTCGCTCGATCCGGAAGTCGCGCCGACGACCGTCGGCGTGTTCCCCCTGATGGACAAGGAGGGCCTCGGCGAGCGCGCCCGCGACCTCGCCGCGGAGCTGCGCGCGGCGGGCCTCTCGGTCAACTACGACGACTCGGGCGCCATCGGCCGGCGCTACCGCCGACAGGACGAGATCGGCACGCCCTTTTGCGTCACGGTCGACTACGAGACGCTCGAAGACGGCACCGTGACGGTCCGCGAGCGCGACTCGACCGAGCAGCTCCGCGTCCCCCTCGAAGACCTCGACGAGACGCTGACGGCGCTCAGCGAGGGTGATCTCGCGTTCGCGGACGTCGACGGCGAGCCTGTCGAGGAGGACTAACCGAGCGATGGCCGACGAGATCAAGCGACGCCTCGTGCACATCAGCGGGACGGGGATGCCGGTGCTGTACCTCCTCGATATATTCAGCTGGGAGAACCTCCAGTGGTTCCTGCTGATCGGCAGCAGCGTCGCGGCGATCCTGGAGGTGATCCGGCTTTCGTTCGGGCTGGACTGGTGGATCTACGACAAGCTCACCCGCGAGTACGAGCAAGACAACCCCGCGGGCTACGCGCTGTACATGTTCAGCCTGACGATCGTCGTCCTGCTGTTAGAGCCCAGGATCGCCATCCCCGCGATGCTGATGCTGACGCTGGGCGACCCGATCAGCGGGGTGCTCGGCAGCGACGAGCTGCGGGCGATCAAGCGCCCGCGCGTGCTCGCGACGATGTTCACGATTTGCCTGCTGGTCG
>NZ_BAAADV010000001.1:1011225-1216045 GCF_039522665.1 Natronoarchaeum mannanilyticum | reverse complement strand
GTCATCGACGACAATCTCTCGATCCCGCTGGCGGCCGGGCTGGTGGGCTGGTTCGGCGTGACGTACCTGCCCGCGCTGGCCTGAGGAGCGGCGGCCTACGTCACCGAGGGACTGAACGACGTTCAACCGGTGGCTGCGCCTGATTCTGGAGAGGATGATGAAAATATTGCCTGTAATCGCACGTTTAGTGCGTTCGGCGGCCGAATCTATCATGAATGAAGAAACAATTGCTCGTGACCGACTTCCTCGATCGGGCCAGAACGTACTACGGCGACTACGAAGCCGTCGTGGGAACGGACGGCGAACGGTTCACGTACGACGAGTTCGGCGAGCGCGTCGACCGGTTCTCGGCGGCGCTGCAGGCCCGCGGCGTCGAGAAGGGCGACCGCGTCGCGGTGCTCGACCCGAACACGCACTACCACCTCGAAGCGGCGTTCGGAGCGATGCAGTGCGGTGCGATCCACGTGCCGCTGAACTACCGGCTCGAACCCTCTGACTACGAGTACCTCCTCTCGGACTCGGGGGCGAGCGTCGTCTACGCGGACTACGAGTACGCCGGCAAGATCGAGGCGGTGCGCGACGAGATTCCCGCCGACGTGTTCGTGACGAACGACCCCGCGCCGGTCGAGGGCGACTGGATCGACTTCGAGTCGTTCCTGGAAACTGACCCCGACGACTACGACCGCCCGGAGATGACCGAGGACGAGACGATCACCATCAACTACACCTCGGGGACGACCGGCGATCCGAAGGGCGTCTGCCGGACCCACCGGACGGAGTCGCTGCACGCCCAGCTCGTGACGATCCACCACCACCTCGCCGACGACGACGTCTACCTGTGGACGCTCCCGATGTTCCACGTCAACGGCTGGGGCCACATCTACGCCGTCACCGGCCGCGGCGCGAAACACGTCTGCACGCGCGGCGTCGACGCCGAGGCCGTCTTCGACGCGATCCACGACGAGGACGTCTCCTTCCTCTGTTGTGCCCCGACCGTGCTGACGATCCTCGGCGAGTACGCCGACGAGCACGATCCGGCGTTCAGCGGCGACAACCCGGTCCGCGTGACCGCCGCCGGAAGCGCCCCGCCGAGCGCGACGATCCGCGAGGTCGAAACCGAGTTCGGCTGGGAGTTCACGCAGTTGTACGGCGCCACCGAGACCGGGCCGCTGATCGCCACCTCGGACGCCGCCCGGTTGATCCCCGAGGAAGGAGGGCTCCGCTTCTCGCTGAAGCAGCGCCAGGGCGTCGCCCCGCTCGGGACCGAACTCCGCGTCGTCGACGACGACGGAGAGGAGGTCCCCCGCGACGACAGCACGATCGGCGAGGTCGTCGTCCGCGGCAATCAGGTCATGGAGGAGTACTGGGAGAAGCCCGACGAGACGCACGCGGCGTTCAACGACCGCCTCGAAGGCTGGTACCACACCGGCGACCTCGCCGTCGTCAACGAGGACGGCATGATCGCTATCAAGGACCGGAAGAAAGACATCATCATCTCGGGCGGCGAGAACATCTCGTCGGTCGAGCTGGAGGACACGCTGTTCGACCACGAGGCCGTCGGCGACGTGGCGGTCATCCCCGCGCCGTCCGAGAAGTGGGGCGAGACGCCGAAGGCGTTCGTCGTCCCGGACAACGGCGATCCCGAGAACCCCGGCGTCACCGCCGACGAACTGACCGCGTTCACCCGCGAGCAGCTGGCCGACTACAAGATCGTCCACAGAATCGAGTTCGTCGACGCGATCCCGAAGACCGCGACCGGGAAGATCCAGAAGTACGAACTGCGCAAGCGCGAGTGGGACGACGAGGATCAGATGGTCGGGAAGGGGTAGCACCCCGGCGCGCAACGTTCGACGGAGGACAAATATCGTCCGGGTGGATAGGAGAGGTTCACTTCGTCCGGGGTTGTAACCCGCTACTGTCGATACTGATATCACCGTCACCCGTAACGATCACGTTGTATCCACAATACGTGAACCGGATGACGGACCGTTCATCCGCGGCCGAATCGACGAATAACCGCAACGCTCTCGGGTTGATTTGGGAATAGAGCGGGGGAAGGCTCGTCTCCTCGCACCCCTCTTGCTGTGCGATCTCTACGATGATCCTCTGTGCAATCCCATTGTGTGAGGAGGACGAACTACAGGCACATAATGCCGCATACTGACTCAGAAGATCACACGTTAGCTACCGAAGTGTTCCGTCGACCGATTCGCACGTGCACTTACCGCCGCTACAGCCAGAGCAGCCGGGGGATTCTGCTCGCGAAGTACCGAGGCTCAGTGTCACTCCGCGGCGTCAACCAGATACGGCTGGGCGACCGACCAGAGCCGGTCGGCGTACTGCATCAGCACGGTGCCGAGGATGCTCATCACGAGCACGTATCCAACGGTGAGGTCCGGGATCGTCTCGGTCATCACCGGACCGGTGCCGGCCGTCGCGATCGTCGCCGCGATGATCAAGGAGAACTCCCCGCGCGTGACCATTCCGGTCGCGACCCGGAGCGAGCGCCGCTCGTCGAGATCGTAGATCCGGCCGCCGAGGTAGCCGCTGACGAGCTTCGTGGGAGTCGTCACGAGGACGGCGAGCGCGAGCACCGCCACGAGCGCGGGGTCGGCGAACACCGCCGGATCGGTACCGAGCCCGACCCAGAAGAAAAACACCGCCGCGAACAGATCCCGGACCGGGATCAGCAGCTCCTCGATCTCGTGGACGTGGTCGGTCGAGGAAAAGCCCATCCCGACGAAAAAGGCCGCGACGGCCTCGCTGACGTCGAGCAGCAGCGCGAGCCCGGCGACGAACACGACCAGCGCGACGGTTCGCAGCACCGTCAGCTCTCGGGAGTCGGTTTCGAGGTAGCGCTGGAACAGTTCGGAGCCGTAGAACACGCCGCCCAGCAGGACGAGGATGAACCCGACGGCGATACCGATGTCGGTCGCCGCGGCGCCGACGTCGCCGCCGCCGATCACGAGCGCCGAGACGACCGCGAGGTACAGCGCGATAAAGAGGTCCTCGAACACGAGCGTCCCCAGCATCGGGTCGCTCTCGTCGTTGGCGATCCACCCCAGATCGATCAGCGACTTGGTGATCACGGCGCTCGACGAGATGTAGACGATCCCGCCGAGCAACACGGCCTCGATCGCCGACCAGCCCAGCGCCAGCCCGAGCAGGACGCCGGCGGGGAAGTTGATCGCCAGATCGACGACCCCCGCTTTGCCGATCCGGTCGCGGCTCTCCAGCAGGCGCGTGATGCTGAACTCCAGGCCCAGGAAGAACAGCAGGAAGACGATCCCGAGCTCGGCGCCGAGTTCGACGAACTCGCTCTCGGAGACGTACGGCTGCTGGAGGGTCACGGCAACGTCGCCGAGTCCGATCTCCAGCGGCGCGAGCCGCCCGAGGACGTGCTCGCCGGCGAGCATCCCCCCGACGATGTAGAAGGGGATGACCGACTGGCCGGCGCGCTGGGCGATCGCGCCCGCGAGCGCGATGCCGACGAACAGCGCGCCGATCTCGATCAGCGGCGTCGCCGCCATCTAGGGCTCGTCGTTCGCGGAGTCGTCGTCGACGAACTCGTCGTCCGCCGTGTCGCCCGGCGGCTCGCCGCCACCCGGCGCGCCGTCGAGCGTCGCCTCGCCGGCGGCGAGCCGTTCGAGTTCGGTGTGGCTCTCGCGGTCGCCGATCGAGACGAGCGTGTCGTCGACCTCGAACTCGACGTCCGGCGGCGGGTTCTGGATCGTCTCGTCGCCGCGCTGGACGGCGATGATCGAGGCGCCGGTGCGCTGGCGGACCCCCGACTCGGCGAGCGTCGTCCCCACGAGCTCGGACTCGTCGGTGACCTTCGCCCACTCGATGATCGTGTCGTCGTCGAGCACGGTGCTGATCTCGTCGTCCCGGATCGGCTGGAAGTACGCGCCCTCCATGATCGTACCGACCTGGCGGGCCAGCTTGTCCGAGAGCTCGAACAGCTTCTCGGAGTCGGCGTCGGGCGAGTCGCGGACGAACAGCTCGCGCTTGCCGGTGTTGTGAATCACGACGACGAGCTGGGCCTCCCCGTCGAGGTCGATCTCGAACTTCTTGCCGACCCCCGGGAGGTCGCTTTCGTAGACGGCCATACGGGAGCAAGGGAGCAAATCGACAAAAAGGACCGTGGTCCGGGCGGCGGCGCTACGACCGCTGCCTGGTGCCGCCCGCCCTCACTCGGCGTCGCCCGCCGTCCGCTCGCCCTCGCGATCCGGCGGGGCGCCGTCGGGCGGCGCCGGGTCCGGATCGAGCGCCGACCGGGTCTCGTCGTCGAACGTGAGCGTCCGCTGAGGGTAGGGGATCTCGATGCCGGCCTCGCGGAGTCGGCCGTGAATCCGCTCGTTGAGCGCGTTGCGGGCCTGCGCCTCGCGAGCGGGGTGGTGGATGAACCCCCGGCACTCGAAGATCAGCGCCGAGTCGCCGAACTCCCGGAAGTGCGTGCGAGGTTGGGGATGGTCGATGATCTCGTCTTCCGCGCGCATCGTGTCGAGCAGCACTTCCTCGACGCGCTCGGGGTCGCTGCCGTAGGCGACGCCGACGGGCACCCGGATGCGCTTGTGGCGCTGGGGCGCCGACTCGTTGGTGACGTGCGTGGAGTTGAGCACCGCGTTCGGAACGGTGACCTCGACCCGGTCGAGGGTCACGATGGTGGTCGCCCGGAGCCCGATGTCGACGACGGTGCCTTTCTCGCCGGTGTCGAGCACGACGAAATCGCCCGGCTTGTACGTGTCGTCGGCGAACAGCGCGATGCCGCCGACGAAGTTCGCGATGGCGTCCTGGGCGGCGAGTCCGATCACGATCCCGATGACGCTCGCGGACGCCAGCAGCGGCGTCACGTCGACGCGCCAGACGTTGAGCAGCGAGAACAGCGCCGCGAGGACGACGATCGCCGTCCAGACGTTTCCCAGGACGGGCGCGACGTCGGAGACGGCCGCATCCTCGCTCACGCGCCGGAGCGTCCGGCGGCCCAGGCGCACCGCGGCGAGCGACCAGATCAACACGAGTAGCGTCAGCGTCGCGCCGCGAAGATAGAAACCCAGCACCGGGAGGTCGGTCAGCAGGACGGCGACGTAGACGCCGGTCAGCGGGAGCGTTCGGTAGATCGGCGTCGCCAGCACGTCGAACAGCATCGCGGGAAGCGACTCGCCGCTCTCGTCGAACCGGCGCGCGACGAGCCGCGGCGCGACCAGTTTGAGCGCGACGGCGGCGGCGGTCGCGATCGCGATCACCAGCAAGATCCGCTCCAGCGAGTTCATCTCGGCCAGCGCGCCCGGGAGCGCCGGGAGCGCGTCGGCGAGCGCGGGGGCGACGGCGTCGGTCGGTTGCACGCGTGGGGCTTCCACGGTCGGGTACAAATCCACCGGTTGCGACGCGATGACATACCGGGACGGCGAGGCGTCGAGGTGACCGCAATGGGAGCCGAAGCAACGCCGGCGAGCCCGCGGGCGACGCTCTGAGCGCGGCGGCCACGCGCCGGGGACCACTTTCACCGCGCTGGGCGAATCCTTAACCGCCCCCGCCCCGAACGGACCCGCAATGGCCGCCACGGACGGAGAAACGCAGTACGTGGACCACCCGCTGCTCGCGCCGAACTTTCTCGAGCGGCGCCTCTACCAGCTCCAGCTGGCCGGCACGGCGACGGACCACCACACGCTGGTCTGCCTGCCGACCGGGCTGGGCAAGACGACGGTGAGCCTGCTGGTGACCGCCAACAGGTTACAGGACGTCGGCGGGAAGGCGCTCTTTCTGGCGCCGACGAAGCCGCTGGTCCAGCAGCACGCCGACTTCTACCGCGAAGCGCTCGAAATTCCGGACGAGGACATCGTCGTGTTCACGGGCGAGGTCAGCCCCGACGACCGGGCCGAGTTGTGGGAGTCGGCGCGGATCGTCATCGCGACGCCGCAGGTCGTCGAGAACGACCTCGTCGGCGGGCGAGTGAGCCTCCGGGACGTCACCCACCTCACCTTCGACGAGTGCCACCGCGCGACCGGCGACTACGCGTACAACTACATCGCCGAGCGCTACCACGCCGACGCCGCCGACCCCCTCGTGACGGGGATGTCGGCGTCGCCCGGCGGCGACGAGGAGGAGATTCTCGAAGTCTGCGAGAATCTCGGCATCGACGAGGTCGAGGTGATGACCGAGGCCGACGCCGACGTCGACGAGTACACCCACGACACCGACGTCGAGTGGGAGCGCGTCGAGCTGCCCGAGACGATCACCGACATCCGGGACGCGCTGAACGACGTGATCGAGGACAGGTTAGAGAAACTCAACGAGCTGGGCGTGACCAACAAGCGCAGCGCCGACCTCTCGGAGAACGACCTCCAGTCGATGCGCGCCGAGCTCCAGAAGCTGATGAACAACGACCAGTCCGAGGGGTACGAGGGGATGTCGGTCCACGCCGAGATTCGCAAGCTCCGGACCGCCGTCACCTACGTCGAGACCCAGAGCGTCGAGGCGCTCGCCCGGTACTTCGAGCGCCTGCGCAACGCCGCCCGGTCCTCGGGCGCGTCGAAGGCCGATCAGCGTCTGGTCTCGGATCCCCGAGTTCGGACGGCGATGCAGGACTGCGCGTCCTACGACGAGCTCCACCCGAAGTTCTCCCGGACGCGCGTGCTGCTCGCCCAGACGCTCGGCATCGAGGAGGGCGAGCGCGTGATCGTGTTCACCGAATCGCGGGACACCGCCGAGATCCTCACCGAGTTCCTCTCGGAGAGCTTCGACGCCCGCCGGTTCGTCGGCCAGGGCGACCGCGAGGGCAGCGACGGGATGACCCAGAAGCAACAGCAAGAGACCCTCGACGACTTCCGGAGCGGGGAGTTCGAGGTGCTGGTCTCCACGTCGGTCGCCGAGGAGGGCCTGGACGTCCCCGAGGTCGACCTCGTCCTGTTCTACGAGCCCGTCCCGACGGCGATCCGGTCGATCCAGCGCAAAGGGCGAACGGGCCGGCAGGCCGAGGGGCGCGTCGTCGTCCTGCTCGCCGAGGACACCCGTGACGAGGCGTACTTCTGGATCTCGCGCCGGCGCGAGCAGCAGATGGAAGACGAGCTCCGGGAGCTCAAGGGGCTCACCGACGAGATCGAGGAGGAGCTCGACGACAGCCAGCAACAGCTCGGCGATTTCGAAGGCGGGGCTGGCGGCGGCAGTAGGTCGTCGAGCACCGCGAAATCGGCCGCCGACGGCGGCGAGAACGACGTCCAGCCCGGGCTGGCGGATTTCACCGGCGCGGACGACGAATCGGGCTCGGACGAGACGGATGGCGACGACGCCGCGGCGGCATCGGCGTCGGACAGCGAGGACGCCACCGTCGCGACCGCCGAACCGGACGAGCACGGCACGATCGAGATCGTCGCCGACCAGCGCGAGCTCGACGCCAACATCGTCCGGGAGCTCTCGAAGCGCGAGGACGTCCAGACCAGACTGGAGACCCTGGAAGTCGGCGACTACGTGCTGTCCGATCGCGTCGCGGTCGAGCGCAAGGCCGTCGACGACTTCCTCGACACGCTGACCGGCGGCGACCGGTCGCTGTTCGAACAGGTCGGCGACATGAGCCGGCACTACTCCCGGCCGGTCGTCGTGCTGGAGGGCGAGGGGCTGTACGAGAAGCGCGACGTCCACCCGAACGCGATCCGAGGCGCCTTATCGAGCCTGATCGTCGACTTCGGCGTCAGCGTGCTCCGGACCGAGGACGAGGACGACACCCGCGAACTGCTGGCGGTAATCGCCGGGCGCGAGCAGGAGAACGAGGACCGCGAGGTGTCGATCCACGGCGAGAAGCAGTCCAAAACGCTGTCGGAACAGCAGGAGTACGTGGTGGCGTCGATCGCGGACGTGGGGCCCGTCACGGCCCGCTCGCTGCTCTCGGAGTTCGGCACCGTCGAGGCGGTGATGACCGCCCGGAAGAAGGACCTGCTGGAGGCCGAGGGCGTCGGCGAGGTGACAGCGGATCGAATCCGCGACGTGATCGGCAGCGAGTACGTTCCGGACGGCCGGTAGAGGGGAACGCACTTGACTTCGCGGGACGTAGTGTGAACAGAATATGACCAGCTCCCGGTCCGCCGCCCCGCCCGGCCCCGACGGGATGCCGATTCTGGGCAACACCCGCGAGTACGTGCAGGATCCGCTGGCCTTTTTCGAGAATCTGGCCCGCGAGTACGGCCCCGTCGCCGAGTACGTGCTCGGCGGCGAGCAGTTCGTGCAGGTGAGCGATCCTGCGCTCGTCCGGCGCGTGCTCGTCGACGACAACGACTCGTTCGTCAAGGGCGAGCGGTTCATGGACACGCTCAAGCCTGTGCTCGGCGACGGGCTGCTGACCAGCGAGGGCGAGACCTGGCGCACGCAGCGCCACACCGTCGAACCCTCCTTTTATCCCGAGATGCTGGAGTCGTACGCGACGGAGATGACCGACGTCACCGAGCGCGCGCTCGCGGAGTGGACGCCCGGCGAGCGGCGGGACGTCCACGAGGACATGATGAGTCTGACTGTCGAGATCGCCGCGCAGGCGCTGTTCGACGTCGACATCCGAGCCCAAGAGGAGGCGATCGGCGACGCGCTGGAAGCCGTGATGGATCGGGCGGCGTCGTCGATCCGGCGGCCGGTCGACGTGCCGCTGTGGGTGCCGACGCCGGGGAACCGGCGGTTCAACGCGGCGCTGGACGATCTCCACGCCGTCGCGGAACGGATCATCGACCAACACGAGCGGGGTGGTGGCGACGCCGGCGACGTCGTCTCGCTCCTGCTCGCCGCCGACGAGGACCTCCCGCGCGAGCGGATCCGCGACGAGGTCGTGACGATCCTGCTGGCGGGCCACGAGACCACCGCGCTGGCGCTGACCTACGCGTTGCACCTGCTCTCGGAGAACCCCGAGAAGCGCGAGAAACTGCAGGCCGAACTGGACGACGTGCTGGGCGGCCGGACGCCGACGGTCAGCGACCTCGACGAGTTGACCTACACCGAGCAGGTCGTCGAGGAGACGATGCGGATCTACCCGCCGGTGTACGACATCATCCGCGAGGCCGACGAGGACGTCGAGATGGCGGGTTACCGGATCCCCGAGGGCCGGACCGTCTCGTTCCAGCAGTGGGTGCTCCACCGGGATCCGCGCTTTTACGACGATCCCGAGCGGTTCCGGCCGGAGCGCTGGACCGACGAGCTGCGCGAGGAGCTACCCCCATTTGCATACTTCCCGTTCGGCGGCGGGCCGCGGCGCTGCATCGGCGACCGGTTCGCGATGCTGGAGGCGCGACTGGTGCTGGCGACGATCTGTCAGGACTGGAACGTCGAATCGACCGTCGAGAACCTCGGCTTCAGGCCGTCGATCACGCTGCGACCGGACGGGCCGGTCGAGATGGTGCCCGAGCGGCGATAAGGGCGCGAAGACGGTCTGCAGGGACTACTCGCGCAGGGACTGGACCCGTTCGATCCGATCGGCGGTGGACGGGTGCGTGTCCGGAAGGAACCGTTCGCGGACCCACGTCGTCGGTGACTCGGACTCGGCTCGCTGTCGTTCGAGGCGCTGCATCGGCTGGTCCTCGTTTCTGGACTCGATCTCGTCGACGCGATCCCATCTCATCCCGGACGAATCGTCCGCATCAGTCCCCGAGAAGCCCGAGTCGTCCTCGTCCAGCTGCAGGGAGACGTCGTAGTCGAGGCCGGCGTCCTCGGTCCGCTCGCCGAGTCCGTGGGGCAGGAAGCAGGCCTGCCGCAGTTCGGCCGCGCGCTCCCTGGCGTCGGCGTCGGGCGGCCCGTGTCCCTCGTCGAGCTCCGCGAGGGCGGCGGCGACCTGCTCGGGCGCCCCGACGAGTTCGGCCGCGGTCGCGTCCGCGGCGTACTCGCGGTATCGGGAAAACAGCCGAAAGACGAGCAGGCTGGCGGCCCGGAACACGATCGCGAGGGCGCCGAGCATCAGGGCGACGAGGAGGACGAACAGCGAACCCCCGTTGCCACCGTCACCGCCCGCGATTGTGCCGCGGAGCCAGGATGCCCATCCGCGAAGCTTTTTCGCCAGAACCGGCAGCGCGTTCAGGGTCGTCATCAGCCACAGGTCGCCGTTCTTGAGGTGGCCGAGTTCGTGAGCGACGACGGCGTCGAGCGTCGACTCGTCTGCCGATTCGACCAGCCCGCGCGTGAGAACGATCGTCGCCGACCGCCTGGAGCCGTAGATCATGCTGTTCGGACGCTCGTACTCGGCCACGTAGACCGAGGGCGCCGGAACGTCGAGTTGCTGGGCGCGCCGGGTCGCGAACGCCGTCAGGTCGGCGTCGTACGACTGGTCGACGAGGGCTCCGGCCATTTGGTGGCGACTGTAGCCGTACTGGGCGGCGATGAAGAGCGCGACAAGGGCGCCGACCAGCCACAGCGGCGGGGTCACGCCCGAAAAGTCGGGGACGGTCCCCGCGATCAGCAGCGCGACGCCGAAAACGAAGCCGGTGACGAACCAGATCGCCGTCCGAACGAACAGGACGTTGAGGGCCAGGAACGCCAGAAATACCGCGCCCATTCGGAGCCAGAGTCGTCCGGTTCGGCGTTTCATCGTCGTGGGAGCGTTGTCGAGCCGGCGCAAAAAGTGTTTCTTTGATAACACTACGGCGGCGGTCGAGAGCGTTGACCCCACAGTTCAAACCCGCTCGGCCCTTACCGATTCGTATGACAGAGCAACTCGAACGCGCGACGTTCGGCGGCGGCTGCTTCTGGTGCGTCGAAGCCGCGCTCAAGCCGCTCGACGGCGTCGAGCGCGTCACGTCGGGCTACGCCGGCGGCCACGCCGAGAACCCGAGCTATAAGGA
Organism: Natronoarchaeum mannanilyticum; assembly: GCF_039522665.1. Lineage (NCBI taxonomy): Archaea > Methanobacteriati > Methanobacteriota > Halobacteria > Halobacteriales > Natronoarchaeaceae > Natronoarchaeum > Natronoarchaeum mannanilyticum. The sequence continues at coordinate 1,205,240 of NZ_BAAADV010000001.1, read as the reverse complement.
AGTCTGCCGGGGTTCGACCGGCCACGCCGAAGTGGTGCAGGTCGCCTACGACCCCGACGAGATCAGCTACCCGGACCTGCTGGAGGTCTTCTTCACGATCCACGACCCGACCACCGAGGATCGCGAGGGCCCCGACATCGGCTCGCAGTACCGCTCGATCGTGCTGTACCACGACGACGACCAGCGCGAGATCGTCGAGGCGTTCGTCGTCGAACTTGAGGAGTCGGGCGCGTACGACGACCCGATCGTCACCGAGATCGAGCCCCTCGAGGAGTTCTACGAGGCCGAGGAGCGCCACCAAGACTACTTCGAGAAGAACCCCCAGGACGCCTACTGCCGGATGCACGCCGCGCCGAAGGTCGAAAAAGTCCGCGAGCAGTTCACCGATCAGCTGGTGCAGTAGCGGTCGAAGGGATCTCGGGCGCTCTCACCGCCGGAGCGCGTCGAGCGCCTCGGCTGCCTCGCGAGCGGCTTCGAGGTGTTCTTTCGCCCGTCGCGGATCGTCGGTTCGCACGGCCGCGCTCGCGAATTTGTTCAACGTCTTCACGAGCGCCGCGTCCGCGTCGGCGAGATCGCCGGCGGACGCCGACGACTGGTGGTCGGAGCTGCCGGCACCGCGTGATGCCGCGTTCGAGTCGGCAGCGGCCGCGGCGTTGTCGGTCGGCGGCGTTCGGGACGCCTGGAATTCGGGGCGTTCCGGCGCCGCGGCGCGTCCAGACTGAGCGTCGGGCGGCTGACGCCCGGCGGGTGGACGCTGGGCGTCCGCTGACCGAGCGTCGGCGTCGGCGGACTGGGCGTCGCCAGCGGCGGACTGCGTCTCGGTCGGCTGGGTCTCGCCAGCGTTCGTATCGGCGTCCGCACCCTGATTTCCGGGGTTAACCGCCTGTGCGTTTGCATCGGGCGCCTGTGCGTCGGCGTCACCCGCCTGTGTGTCGGCTTCGGCCGCCTGGGCCTCGGCGTCGCCCGTCTGTGCTTCGGCCGCCTGCGCCTCGGCGTTGCAGGTCGGGCAGAACTCCTGGTCGTTCTGCCGGAAGATCGGGTCGCCGCAGCGGTCGCAGTGGCGGTTCGTCATCGTCGCGCCCTGCAGGAGTAGCTGGCTCATGCGCTGGGTCGCCTCTCGGTCGGCGTCGTCCTCGCCGTACTTCTCGCGGAGCTTCTCCCGCTCTGCTTCCTCGTCGAACTCGCTCATACCCGAGGGGAGGGGCCGCGGCGACTAAAAACCCGCAACTCGCATCTCGCCCGAGGCTCCGCTCGGATCGCACGCGGACGTCGTATCCGTGTGGCGAGGTAACGTTTCACGTCCGAAGCTTTAACCGCCATCGCGGGGCCATTCATCTAGTATGACGAAAGTTAGCGTGGTCGGTGCGGCCGGAACGGTCGGCGCCGCGGCGGGGTACAACATCGCGCTCCGGGACGTCGCGGACGAGATCGTGTTCGTCGACATCCCCGACAAGGAGGCCGACACGGTCGGCCAGGCCGCCGACGCGAACCACGGCGTCGCCTACGACTCGAACACGACGATCCGGCAGGGCGGCTACGAGGACACCGCCGGGTCGGACGTCGTCGTCATCACGGCGGGGATCCCGCGCCAGCCCGGCCAGACCCGGATCGATCTGGCGGGCGACAACGCGCCGATCATGGAGGACATCGGCTCGTCGCTGGCCGAGCACAACGACGACGAGTTCGTGACGATCACGACCTCGAACCCGGTCGACCTCCTCAATCGGCACCTCTACGAGACGGGCGAGCGCGCACGCGAGAAGGTGATCGGCTTCGGCGGCCGTCTGGACTCCGCGCGATTCCGCTACGTTCTCGCCGAGCGCTTCGACGCGCCGGTGCGGAACGTCGAGGCGACGATCCTCGGCGAGCACGGCGACGCGCAGGTGCCGGTGTTCTCGAAGGTCCGCGTCGACGGGACGGATCCAGACTTTTCGGACGACGAGAAATCGGAGATCCTCGACGAGCTCAAGCAGAGCGCGATGAACGTCATCGAGAAGAAAGGCGCCACCGAGTGGGGCCCCGCGACCGGCGTCGGTCACATGGTCGAGGCCGTGCTGCGAGATACCGGCGAGGTGCTGCCCGGCTCGATCAAACTCGACGGCGAGTTCGGCCACGACGACGTGGCGCTGGGCGTACCCGTCAAGCTGGGCAGTGACGGCGTCGAGGAGGTCGTCGAGTGGGACCTCGACAACTTCGAGCGCGAGCAACTCGGCGAAGCCGCCGACAAGCTCTCCGAGCAGTACGAGAAGATCGAGTGAGGCGTCGACTCGCACCGGCAGCGGGAGACGACGCGCGACGCCGACGCTCGCCGCCCGCGAACCTCGTTCTCAGCGATCGCGCCCGAGCGGTCGGTCGCGCTCGCCCGACAGCTCCGACTCGGGCACCTCGGCGTCGACGAACTCCGCCCACTCGGTGACGTGCGACCGATCTCCGGTCATGGATCGTTCACCTATGCGGGGTTCCCACACGGTTCGTTATAACGTTTTCGTCGACCAGCGAGTACAGTGTCGGACTGGAACCGGCGAAGAAACAGTCACCCCCGTCAGCACGCGTACGACCGAACGTGCTTGCCAAGCGGACGAGTCGACCCATTCCCGTAACTCGTCGTGTTCATAATTTCTCCGGAGGTCCTCCACCATAGATTGGTGATCAAACTATAACAACAGTTTATGCTACCATTCCACCAAAACTAATGCCGGTATCTTACTACACAAACCATGGAAAAAGAGTCCCCCAATATGACTGACATACGGGACATGATGTTTGCGATAGAGATTACACTGGTAGGCATCACTGCCGGTGTGCTATCGATACCCTACAATTCATTTCTTCTGTCTGTGATAGCTGGTGGGGTTGTTCTCGCGGGACTAGTTGAAGCGGCGCAAATACGGGTGAGAGATTGAGAACGAGCCACCGGCACAATCTCGTATGATATGCGCCGTCGACTGACGAAGACGGTATTGAACTAGAACCGGCGAAGCAACATTTACCGCCGTCACCGTCACTACCACCGTCAACGCGTGTACGTCTGATCGTGACGGACGAGAACGTCAGCAAGGACCCGACGATCCGCCGGTACAAGCCCGGCGACGAGGATCGGATCGCCGACGTGATCGAAATCGCCCATCGCGAGGCCGACGCGTGGGTCGGCGACATGGACGGGGAACTCGACGAGGATCTCGACGCGATCGGCGAGGGGTACTTTCCCGAGGGGGAGTTCCTCGTCGCCGAGATCGATGGGCGAATCGTCGGGTCGATCGCGTTCCACTCGCCGGGCGAGATCCTACGCGCGTTCTACGACGAGTTCGGCGCCGCCGCGGCGCAGATCAAGCGGTTCAGCGTCGCCCCCGACTACCAGCGCCGCGGCGTGGGGCGGGCGCTGTACGACGAGCTGGAGCGTCGGGCTCGCGAGGACGGCATCGAGACGTTCGTTCTCCACACGACCGACCGGCAGGACGCCGCGCAACGGTTCTACGAGGACGCCGGGTTCGAGCGGGTCGTCCGCGAGCGCGTCGACGACTTCGAGACGCCGTTCGACCTGCTCGTCTACCGGGCTGAGCTCTGAGGAGGGGCCGGTCAGGGAATCAGCTGCTCGCCGTCGTCGTCGTAGATCGCGATGGCGTCGACCGGACAGGAGCGGGCGGCGAACTTCGCGTCGAGTTCTGCGCCGTCGGGCACCTCGCGGACGAACACGTCGTCCTCTGCCTCCTCACTGCCCGCGAGGTCGGCCTTCCCGGCGTCCGAGTCTTTCTCGAAGGCGTCCCACTCGGCGACGCACTGGAACATTCCGATGCAGGTGTCGCGGTCGAACTCAACTTTCATAGTGTCGAGTTAGCGCGAGGGGACCAAATGGGTGGCGGAGCGCGGGACGGCGTCAAGCGACGGTCGGAGGATGCCGACGCCCGGCGTAGCGACCGGCGACGCCGCCGCGGCGTCGAAGCGGCCGGCCGACGACGGAAGTTTAAACCACAGGAGGGGCCAACGAGGACCTAATGGAGACCGCGGAGCTGGAGAACGTCCCTCCCGAGTTCGTCGAGTACCTGCGGGCGGAGGGGATCGAGGAACTGTACCCGCCCCAGGCCGAGGCGGTCGAGGCGGGCGTCACGGCGGGCGAGAACGTGGTCGCGAGCGTGCCGACCGCCAGCGGGAAGACGCTGATCGCCCAGCTCGGGATGCTCTCGACGATCGAGCGCGGCGGGCGGGCGCTGTACATCGTCCCGCTGCGTGCGCTGGCGAGCGAGAAGAAGGCCGAGTTCGAGGCGTTCGAGGACTTTGGCGTCTCGGTGGGCGTCTCGACGGGCAACTACGAGGCCTCCGGCGAGTGGCTCGCCGAGAAGGACATCGTCGTCGCGACCAGCGAGAAGGTCGACTCCCTCGTGCGGAACGGCGCGCCCTGGATCGAGGACGTCGACTGCGTCGTGAGCGACGAGGTCCACCTGATCGACGACGCTTCGCGCGGGCCGACGCTGGAGGTGACGCTGGCGAAGCTGCGCCAGCTCAACCCATCCTTGCAGACTGTCGCGCTGTCGGCCACGGTCGGCAACGCCGACGAGATCGCCGACTGGCTCGACGCCGATCTGGTCGACTCGACGTGGCGCCCGATCGACCTGAAGAAGGGCGTCCACTACGGCGACGCCCTGCACCTGGACGACGGGACCCAGCGCGAGCTGCCGACCCGCAAGAACGAGAAGCAGACCGCCGCTATCGTGCGGGACACCCTGGAGGACGGCGGCTCGTCGCTGGTGTTCGTCAACTCCCGGCGCAACGCCGAGGCCGCGGCCGAACGCCTCGCCGACACCGTCGAGCCGAGCCTCTCGCCGGAGGAGAAAGCGGAGTTACGCGAGATCGCCGCCGAGATCCGCGACGTCTCGGACACCGAGACGAGCGATGATCTGGCCGACTGCGTCGAGCGCGGCGGCGCCTTCCACCACGCCGGGCTGGCGGCTGAGCACCGCTCGCTCGTCGAGGACGCGTTCCGCGATCGTCTGCTGAAGGTCGTCAGCGCGACGCCGACGCTCGCGGCGGGCGTCAACACGCCAAGCCGGCGGGTGATCGTTCGCGACTGGCGGCGCTACGACGGCACCGCCGGCGGGATGCAGCCCCTCGACGTGCTGGAGGTCCACCAGATGATGGGCCGGGCGGGGCGCCCGGGCCGAGACCCCTACGGCGAGGCCGTGCTGCTCGCCAAGAGCCACGAGGAGCTCGACGAGCTGTTCGACCGGTACGTGTACGCCGATCCCGAGCCGGTGCGCTCGAAGCTGGCCGCCGAGCCGGCGCTGCGGACGCACGTGCTGGCGACGATCGCCAGCGGGTTCGCCCGGTCGCGAGAGGAGCTGCTCGGATTCCTCTCGGAGACGCTCCACGCCAGCCAGGCCGACGATCCCGAACGGCTGGAGCAAGTCGCCGACAACGTGATCGAGTACCTGGAACGGAACGAGTTCATCGAACGTGAGGGGGAAGGCGAGCTCTCCGCGACCGGCCTCGGGCACACCGTCTCCCGGCTCTACCTCGACCCGATGAGCGCCGCCGAGATCGTCGACGGGCTGCGCGACATTGAGGATGGCGAGAAACCCACCGCGATGGGCCTGTACCACCTCGTCGCGCGGACGCCGGACATGTACGAGCTGTACCTGAAATCCGGCGACCGCGAGGAGTACACCGAGGTCGCCTACGAGCGCGAAAACGAATTTCTCGGGGCGATGCCCAGCGAGTTCGAGGACGTGCGCTTCGAGGACTGGCTCTCGGCGCTCAAGACCGCCGAGATGCTCGAAGACTGGGCCGAGGAAATCGACGAGGACCGCATCACCGCGAAGTACGGCGTCGGCCCGGGCGACGTCCGCGGGAAGACCGACACCGCCGAGTGGCTGCTCAACGCCGCCGAGCAGCTCGCCGCCGAGCTCGATCTCGGCGTCTCGCCGTCGATCCGCGAGGCGCGCAAGCGCGTCGAGGACGGCATCAAAGAGGAGCTGCTGGAACTCGCGGGCGTCCGGAACGTCGGCCGCAAGCGCGCCCGGCGCCTGTTCGACGCCGGCATCGAGAATCGCGCCGACCTCCGGGAGGCCGACAAGTCGGTCGTGCTCGGCGCGCTGCGCGGGCGCCGGAAGACCGCCGAGACGGTCCTGGAGAACGCCGGTCGACAGGACCCCTCGCTAGAGGGCGTGAACGCCGACAAGAGCGCAGAGGCCGCGGCGGCCGACGGCTCCAGCGGAAACGAAGGGGACGCGGCGTCGAACGGCGAGGAGGGCGACGAAGCGAGCGCGGACGCCGACCAGGCGAGCCTGGGTGACTTCTGATGGAGGGCGATAACTGATGCACATCTTGGAGGGGCGAGCGACGATCGAAGACGTCGACGCCGCGATCGCCGAGCTGGCGGCGATCGGCGACGAGCACGGTTGTACCGTACAGGCGTTCGACGCGCGCTACCTGATCGGGCGCGAGCACCTCGAACGCGCCATCGAGCTGGCGGACCGCGCCATCGAGCGCGGCGAGAACGTCGCGCGCGACCGAGGCGTCGAGATCCTGCTGTACGCAGCGGGGCGCCGCCAGATCGACGACGCGCTGGCGATGGGCGTCAAAGCGGGCGAGCAGGACGTCGCGGTGCTGATCGATAGCCTTGACGCCGAGGACGGCGAGGCAGAGGACGCTAGCACCGAAGCGCGCGAAGCCGACGCCGCCGCGGCGGTCCGCGAAGCGCTCGACCTCGACGAGCGCTCGACGCTCGGCGTCGAGCACGCCGACGCGGCGCTGGTGCGGGACTTTTTCGACGTGTCCGAGGCCGAACTGGCGGCGACGGATGCCGAGCTGGCCGACGTAGTGTTAGAGCGGGTCGCACTGCTGGACGTCGAGAAGTAGGCCGGACGCCGAACTCCGGCGGAGAGACGACATCGGGGCCACGCCGTCCGGCGACCGATACACCTCGGCACCACCGTTTTCCGCGTCCGCGGCGGACCATCGGACGGGGGAGACGATGTCAGGCAACGATCCGTCGGGGGAGCCCGACCCGGAGAAGGTTCAGGAGGCATCGAAGCGCCGAAAACACGAGCAGGCCGAGCACAGCGAGAACATCATCGAGCAGGTCCAGCAGGACTTCACCGAGCACAAGTACCCCGTCAGGGGCGAGGAGCTGGCCGCGACGTACGCCGACGAGGAGATCGATCTCGCGAACGAAACCGAGTCGCTCGGGAGCGTGTTCGACCGGCTGTCCGACGAGACGTTCGAGTCGGCCGAGGACGTCCGCGAGGCGGTGTACGGCGAACTGACGGGCGAAGCCGGTGGGAAAAGCGAGGCGAACGCCGGGCGGGATCTCGGGGAGATCGGCGGCGACGGCCCCGCCGACAGCAACCGCGACCTCTAGGCGGCCGTCTCGTTTTTGGCCTTGTCGAGCCAGTCAGGCTCCTCGACGGTCACCGATCCGTAGTCGAACGCGAAGTCGGCTCGCACGTCGCCTTCTTCGATGGTCAGCGAGTGGATCCGGCCCTCGGTGTCGACGACCAGTTCGATTCCGGCGTCGCCGGAGTACGTGATCAGCGTCGTCGATCCCTCCCGCGATACCGACGTGGCGCTCAGGTTGGCGTCCGCGATGGAGCTCTCGAACTGCGACATCGTCAGTCGGGCGTAGCTGTCGGGCTGGCTCGACTCGTACTGGACGTTCGAGCCGTCGTCGATGCGCGTGTACGTCGAGCCGTCCGCGGCGCGGTACACCGCCACCGAGCCCGAGAGTTCGAGCGTCGAGAACTCGGTGCCGGCCTCGTTGTCGACCGTCGAGGTCATCACCAGCTCCTGAGTCTCGTCGCCCGAGTCGACGCGCATCGTCGCCGAGAGCTCGTACCCCGCGGCTTCGGAGATCGCCGCGTCGTGGGTCGAGAGCGCGCGGCTGGCGTTGCTAATTCCGTCTCGATCGTACCCGTCGGGGTACGCGACTGACTCGAGCGTCGGCGCCTGGTCGGGTTCCGATTCGTTCGCCGAGCCGTCGTCCGGGCTGTCGGTTGCGCCGCCGTCGGTCAGGACGCCCCCACAGCCCGCCAGGGCGACGAGGGCGACGACCGCGACGAGGGCGATCTGTCTGCGCATGGAGGTACGAGGGTATCGGCGCGACAAACGCTTTTGGGCCGATAGGTTCCACCACGAAACGATGGCACGCCTGGAGGCGCCGGTCGATCTCGGGGGGAAGACGGTGGGGAATCGCCTGTACCGGGCGCCGCTGCTGGAGTGCGCGGGGAACGGACCGGACGCCGTCGACGCGCTGATCGAGGATCTCGAACCGGCGGCCGACGCCGGCGCCGGGCTGCTCTGTCAGGGCGCGACGATCGTCCGCGGCGAAGGGGGACGCGGTGCGCCGGGGATGTCGCGCGTCCACGATCCGGCGTTCGTGGAGCGCCTGGGACGGCTCACGGACCGGATCCACGACCACGGAGCCCGGATCGCGCTCCAGCTGGAGCACGGCGGCCTGCGGACGATGGAGACGTGGCACAGCGAGTACCGGGCGGCCCACCCCGATCTCGAACAGCTGGCGGTGTCGCGCCCGCCGGCGCAGCTCCGGGCGCTCGACCGGCTCGGCCTCGTCTCCTTCGACCCGTCCGTGCTCGACACCGCCGAAGTGTACGGGCTGGCCGCGGACTTCGGCAAAGCGGCGGCCCGCGCGGTCGAGGCGGGCTACGACGCGATCCACCTCGCCGGCGCGAACATGGGCATCGTCCAGCAGTTCCTCTCGCCGTTCTACAACCGGCGCGACGACGAGTTCGGCGGCTCGCGGCCGGAGGATCGGACGCGCTTCCTCGAACTCGTCCACGACGAGATCCGGACGCGGGCGGGCGACGTCCCGCTCCTGACGAAGGTGCCCGCCGAGACGGCCGCGCCGCGGATCGTCCGCCGGCATCTCGATCGCGACGACGGCGTCGCGATCGCCGAGCACCTCGCGGAGTACGGCTTCGACGCCGTCGCGCCGGTCGAGACCAACGTGATCTGGGACATGAGCATCGTCCGCGGCGCGTACCCCGAGCGCGCCTGGGAGAGCGACGAGTTCGCCGAGGGGTACGCCGACGCCTTCGGCAGCCGCTACCGGGCGCGGGCGGTGGCGGCGCTCAACCGGCTGCAGGAGCGGCGGTTCGACTTCGAGCCGGCGTGGAACGAGGAGTTCTGCCGGCGGGTGCGCCGGCGCGTCGACGTTCCGGTCATGCTGGAGGGCGGCGTCCGCGAGCGGGGGCAGATCGACCGGCTGCTCGGCGAGGCGGGCGAGGAGCCGGCCGCCGACGCGGTCGGGATGGCCCGCCCGTTCTACGCCGAGCCGCGGCTTCCGGCGCGGTTGCTGGAATCGGACGCGACCACCGGCAGCGCCCCTCGCTACGGCGTCGACGCCGAAACTCGGGTCGCCTGCGAGAGCTGCAACAACTGCACCGTCCCGCAGGTGACCGGCGCGCCCGGCGTCTGCCGGACGCCGTCGGTGCTCCGGCGTCGCGGCGAACTGGAGAAAGCCGGGGCCTACGAGCGAGACGCCGACGACTGAGCGCAGAGGCCGTACGCGACGCCGCAGCCGCGCCGAGCGGCCGCGCTCCACCCGAAACGCTTGTCCCGCCGGCCCGAATCCGAGCGAGTATGCGCGTCAGCGTCGTCGGCGGCGGCACGATCACGGACGCGGAGTACGAGCAGGCACGCGACGTGGGCAGGCTACTTGCCCAACGGGGCCACACCGTGGTCTGCGGCGGCCGCACCGGCGTCATGGAGGCGGTCTGCCGGGGCGCCCGCGAGGAAGGTGGCGAGACGATCGGCGTCCTCCCCGGCGAGGACAGCCGGGCGGCCAACGAGTACGTCACGACGCCGATCGCCACCGGGCTGGGCAACGCCCGGAACGTGCTGGTCGTGCTCAACGGCGACGCCGCGATCGCGATCGACGGCTCGACCGGGACGCTCTCGGAGATCGCCCACGCGCTCGATCTGGGGCGACCGGTCGCCGGGCTCGGCACCCACGACGTGGCGGGCGTCGAAGCCGCCGAATCGGCGGCCGAGGCCGTCGAGTACGTCGAGGCGTCGGTCTGAGCCGGTAGATTCTAGATCCCGGGGACTGAACGGGACGACGATGGAGACTCGCCACCGGATCGTCGTCGGGGACGCGCGGGAGCTGAGCGACCTCGACGACGACTCGGTCGAACTCGTCGTCACGTCGCCGCCGTACCCGATGATCGAGATGTGGGACGAGCTGTTCGCCGAGCTGGCGCCCGGAGCGGGCGAGGCGCTCGACGACGGCGACGGGCGGCGGGCCTACGAGCTGATGCACGAGGCGCTCGACGCCGTCTGGGCGGAGGTCGAGCGCGTGCTGGTCGAGGGCGGCATCGCCTGCGTCAACGTCGGCGACGCGACGCGGACCGTCGACGGCAGCTTCCGCGTCTACCAGAACCACGCCCGGGTGATCGACGCGTTCGAATCCCTGGGGTTCGAGCCGCTGCCGGACGTGCTCTGGCGCAAGCCGGCCAACAGCGCCGCGAAGTTCATGGGCTCGGGGATGGTGCCGCCCAACGCCTACGTCACGCTCGAACACGAGTACGTCCTCGTCTTCCGGAACGGATCGAAGAGTCGGAGCTTCGAGCCCGGCGCCGACCGGCGTTACGAGGCCGCGTACTTCTGGGAGGAGCGCAACCAATGGTTCTCGGACGTCTGGAAGGAGGTCCGGGGCGAGCACCAGGCGCTGGCGGGCGAAGAGCTCCGGGACCGCTCGGCGGCCTACCCCTTCGAGATCCCTTACCGGCTCGTCAACATGTACTCGGCGTACGGCGACACCGTTCTGGACCCGTTCTGGGGTACGGGCACGACGACGCTGGCCGCGATGATCGCCGGCCGGAACTCGGTCGGCGTCGAGATCGAACCCGAGTTCGTCCGCGCCTTCGAGGAGCGGGTCGCCGAGGCGCCGGCGATCTCCGAGCGCGTCGCGGCCGACCGGCTCGCGGCTCACCGCGAGTTCGTCGAGCGCGAGCGCGCCGACGGCGGCTCGCTGGGGTACGAGGCGACTCACTACGACGTGCCGGTGCGGACGAAACAGGAGCGCAACATCCGCCTGCGCGTCGTCGAGGACGTGGAACCGACCGACGAGGGGTACCGGGCGACCCACCGCCCGTTCGAGGACGCGTAGCGTGCCGAGCGAGAGCGCGTAGCGCGCCGCGAGGGCGTCGGTAACTACGTCGCAACCGACTGTGACCAACGCACTTGGCAGCCCGCGGTCTACCAGACGGTATGGAGAGCGACGCGACGGGCGAGGGGGCGGCGGGCGAAGATCCGACGCGGCGGCGAGTGTTGCAGCTGGTCGGAGCCGGCGGGATCGCGGGGATCGCGGGCTGTCTCGGCGGCGACGGCGGCACCGCGTACGGCCCCCAGAACGAGGTCGCCGTCTCTGGCAACGGCAGCCTCGAGAACGCGACGAACGCGAGCACGCAGCGGGCGTTCGCCTCGACGACGCCCGACCCGGACGCGACGACCGTGCAGGCGCTGGAACTCGTCGAACACGAACCGGCCAACGCGGGCGGGTACAAGGGGCTCACCGTTCAGGGAAGCGTCCGCAACGACGCCGAGCAGCTGATCGAGTACGCGGAGGTCCGCACCCGGTTCTACGGCGAGAACGGCGCGCACCTGGGGACGTACCTCGCCTCGACGAGCGATCTGAGTGCCGGCACGGAGTGGTCGTTCGAGGTCGTCGTCCTGGAGTCGCCCGCGGACGTCGATTCCTACGACGCCGGCGTGTTCGGCTGGCCGCCGTGATCGGCTCGACCGCGCCGCCTCACCCCCGACGTTCTTAGTTATATGAGACGTGATATCAAACGTCGCATGAAGTTCACCCGAGAAGAATCACTGACACGACTCGAGGAATCGGTCGAGAACGGCGACCCGATCGTCGGCGCCGGCGCGGGAACGGGCATCTCGGCGAAGTTCGCCGAGCGCGGCGGCGTCGACCTGCTGATCATCTACAACTCCGGGCGCTACCGGATGAACGGTCGGGGCTCGCTGGCGGGCCTGCTGCCCTACGGCGACGCCAACGAGATCGTCGTCGAGATGGGCCACGAGGTGCTCCCGGTGGTCGAGGACACGCCGGTGCTCGCGGGCGTCAACGGTACCGACCCGTTCCGGGACATGAGCGTGTTCATCGAGGACCTGCGGCGACGCGGCTTTTCCGGCGTCCAGAACTTCCCGACGGTGGGGCTGATCGACGAGGACAGCCAGTTCCGGCAGAACCTCGAGGAGACCGGGATGGGGTACGACGAGGAGGTCGAGATGATCCGCGAGGCCAGCGAGCAGGGGATGTTGACGTGTCCGTACGTCTTCAGCGAGGAGCACGCCCGGCGGATGGCCGAGGCGGGCGCCGACGTGATCGTCTCGCACATGGGGCTGACGACCTCGGGCGACATCGGCGCCGAGACGGCGCTCGACCTCGACGAGGCGGCCGAGCGCGTCCAGGCACACCACGACGCCGCCAAGGAGGTAAACGAGGACGTCATGGTGATCTGTCACGGCGGCCCGATCGCGTGGCCCGACGACGCCCGGCACGTCCTCCAGAACACCGAGGGCGTTGTCGGGTTCTTCGGGGCGTCGAGCATCGAACGGCTGCCGACGGAGGAAGCGATCGAGAACCAGGCCCGCGAGTTCAAGGAGATCGACCTATGACTGCGGGGGGAGCGGGATGCTGGGACTCGCAGGCGACGGAGAGTGGAGGTCAAGCAACGGAGCGCGGAGGTGACCGGCCATGAGCGTCGTCATCGTCGGGACGCTCGACACCAAGAGCGAGGAGATCGGCTTCGCGCGGGACGTGATCGAGGGCCAGGGCGTCGACGTTCACGTCGTCGACGTCGGAGTGATGGGCGACCCCGAGTTCGAGCCCGACACGAGCGCCGCCGAGGTCGCCGCGGCGGCCGGCACCGATCTCGAGACGCTGCGCGAGGACGCCGAGCGCGGCGAGGCCATCGAGACGATGGGCGAGGGCGCGGCGACGATCGTCGGGGAGTTACACGACGAGGGTGTCCTCGACGGGGTACTCGGCCTCGGCGGGTCGGGCAACACCTCGATCGCCACCGCGGCGATGCGGGCGCTGCCCTACGGCGTCCCGAAGGTGATGGTGTCGACGGTGGCGTCGGGCGACGTCGAGCCGTACGTCGAGACCCGGGACATCGCGATGCTGTACTCGGTCGCCGACGTCGAGGGGCTCAACCAGCTCACCCGGCGGATCATCTCGAACGCGGCGCTGGCGACGGTCGGGATGGTCGACAACGAGCCCGACGTCGAGACCGAGGACAAACCGACCGTCGGCATCACGATGTTCGGAGTCACGACGCCGGGCGTCCAGGCGGCCCGCGAGCACCTCGAAGAGATGGGTTACGAGACGATCGTGTTCCACGCGACGGGCACCGGCGGGCGGGCGATGGAGAACCTGATCGAGCAGGGCGTCATCGACGCCGTCCTCGACGTGACGACGACTGAGTGGGCCGACGAACTCGTCGGCGGCGTCCTCAACGCCGGGCCGGAGCGGCTCGACGCCGCCGCCGAGACCGGGACGCCCCAGATCGTCTCGGTCGGCGCGCTCGACATGGTGAACTTCGGCCCCGAGGACTCCGTCCCAGAGGAGTTTCAGGACCGGAATCTCCACGTCCACAACCCGCAGGTGACGCTGATGCGCACGACGCCCGAGGAGTGCGCCGAACTCGGCGAGATCATCGCCGAGAAGCTCAACGCCGCGACCGGCCCGACGGCGCTCGCGCTCCCGCTGGACGGCGTCTCGATGCTCAGCGTCGAGGGCGAGGACTTTTACGATCCGGAGGCGGACGAAGCACTGTTCAAGGCGCTTCGCGAGAACGTCGGCGACGACGTCGAACTGATCGAGGTCGAGGCCGACATCAACGACGAACGGTTCGCCCGGACGATCGTCGAGACCCTCGACGAGTACGTCTCGGCGGGCTGATCCGGCAGGGCCGATCGAGGGGCCCTGTCCGATCGTCGGGGGTTTCGATGGCAGAAGACCTAAGTTTAGACCAGTCTAATTCACCCGGTACGAACGAGTTCATGGAGCACTCTGCACTCTCTCGCGACGAGCCGTCGCGTCGCCGCGACGACGCCGACGCGTCCCTCGCCCCGCCGGAGGTGAGCGGCAGGTGAGCGAGACCTGGCTTCACGTCGCGGCCGTCGCGTTCGCCGCCCAGCTCGCGGTGCTGCCCGGAGAGAAGGTGCAGTTCATCATCGCCGGCCTCTCGACCCGGTACAACCCGCTGCTGGTCGTCTCAGCGGCCGGCTCGGCGTTCGCCGGCTGGACGGCCCTGGAGGTCTGGCTCGGCAGCGCGCTGACCGACGCGGTGCCGGGGATCTACCTTGACGCGATGACCGCGGTGATGTTCGCGGTGTTCGCGGTGATGCTCGTCGCGACGGCGCCCGACGAGGACCGCGACGCCGAGGAGCCGGCGACCGCCATGCTCGGCGACGGCGGCGAGCTAGACGTCCGCGTGCCGTTCCTCGGGTGGAAGGTTCCCAACAAGTTCGGCGGGTTCGTCCCGATCTTCGCGATGATGGCGTTCGGCGAGTTCGGCGACAAGACCCAACTGATCACGATCACGCTCGCCACCCAGTACCCGTCGGCGCCGACGGCGATCTGGACCGGCGAGATGCTCGCGATCCTCCCGATCAGCCTGCTCAACGCCTACGTGTTCCACCACTTCGCCCACCGGTTCGACATCCGGAAGGCCCACTTCGCCGGGGCGGCGCTGTTCGCGTTCTTCGCGGCGGACTTCGTCGCGAAGGTGCTGTTCGACGTCTCGGTGTGGGAGTCGACGATCGGCGTGATTTCGTCGGGCATGCCGGTGTGAAGCGAGTGAATTTCGGCGGCACGGCGTGACGGCGCGTTTTCGGCGTCCTGACGAACGACAAAGCTACTGCTGAGAGGGAAGTTCGTCGAAGGAAGTAGTCCATCCTGGATTCGAACCAGGGTCGAAGCCCCCAGAAGGCTTCAGGATTGGCCGCTACCCCAATGGACTGACATGTTTTCCGGCGGTCACGTCTTCCGCCGCTTCACCAGTTCGTACTCCGGTTCCGTATTTGAGCGTTTCGAACTCGGTTCCGCCTCGGGAATCACTGGCAGAGATCAGTCTCTCTAATTTGCTCCTCTGGTATTTCGACGCCGTCCGGAATCGGGTAGTGTTCCTTCCGGTGGCAGTTCGCACAGAGGACGACGCACTTCTCGATCTCATCGAGCAGGCGCTCACGAGAGTATCCGTACGTGACCATCTTCCCGACCTCCATCTCCTTCTCGACGTGATCCGGATGATGGAAATCCAGACAGGCAGGAGTTTCCTCGCCGCAGCGCTCACATTCGCAGTTGAAGTGTTTGTACTCGTACAGCCACGCTCGGTTCGCAGCACGCCTCGTGAGTGTGCGTTCTCTATTCGTTTCCACGTGCCGGTAGTGCCACCGCTGATCGGCCGACAGATTGGACCATTCTACATCTTCAGGGATTTCCACGTCGTCCGGTTTCGGATCGAGACGCGAGCCGCGCGAATTCGCCGTCTCCAGGCCCGCCCGCTCCTTGGCCGCGTTCCAGCCGCCGAGATGTCGAACGATTGTCGAAGAGGAGGGCGTCACGTCGAGTCGTTCGTACTGCGCTTTAGTGGGTGACTCGCCGAGTAAGTCGGCCGCCTCCCGGAGCGCGTCGAGACACTCTCGTTCGGTCGTCACGTCGACTGTCGCCGCTCGATCGTACTTGAATATCAGCACGGAGCGACGCCGCTGTCGCCGCCGTCTTCGACGCCCGTGCACAATTCGACATCTACTTTACCTCGAACTATGCACTGTCGTGTATGTACGTCGGACGCTTCGTGATCGTCGGACCGTCGGTGGCCGCCTACCGAGTATCGTCCCGGTCGTTCCCGAACCGGAAGATGATCGAGCGCGACGGCTCGCTGACGGTCGTCCCGACCGCCGAGGCCGAGGAGACCGACAACCCCTACGTCTCGTACAACTGCGTGCGAACGGCCGGCGATCAGGTCGTCGTCGGCAACGGTTCGCACGTCGACCCGATCACCGAGAAACTCGAGCTGGGCTACCCCGCACGCGACGCGCTGGCCGAGAGTCTCCTCGCGATGGACTACGAGAAAGACGACTACGACACCCCCCGGATCGCGGGCGTCGTCGGCGAGGACGCCTATATCGGCACCGTCCGGAACGACGCCCTGCTCGTCGAGCAGGTCGACGAGCCGACGCTGGTGGCGACCTACGAGAAGGACAGTCCGGAGCCGTTCGCGTTCGACGCCGCCGACGCGCCGAGCGCGGCGAGCGACGCGCTGGATCTCGACTTCGAGCACGCGGTCTGCGCGGCCGGCGTCGAGCGGACCGACGAGGACGTCCGGCTGGCGATCGAGAACGGCGAGTAGTCGGGCACTTTTCCGATCCGTCGCGGCGTCGAGACGCCGCGTCGGGGCTCGTCGGGGACGATGCCGACGGGGAATCGGCGAACCATGAAGGACGACGAGCGCGTCGTGTCACGTATGAAAGTGGGTCTGCTCTCGGATATCCACGGCAACCGCGTCGCGCTCGAAGCGGTCCTCTCGGACATGCCGACCGTCGACCGACTGGTCTGCGCCGGCGACGTCGTCGGGTACAACCCTTGGCCGAGCGACTGCGTCGACGCCATGGTCGATCCGGCGCCGCTGCTGGACGACCTCGGACGGGACGACCTGCCGGCCGGCGAGGTGCCGACCGTGATGGGCAACCACGATCGGGCGGTCGCCAGCGGATCGGCGTTCCGCTTCAACAGCATGGCCGCGGCGGGCGTCGAGCACGCCCGCGAGGAACTCGACGACGAGCAGCTCGCGTGGCTCGACGCCCTGCCCGACGAGCGCACCGAGTTCGACGGGCAAGTGAAACTCGTTCACGGCCATCCCGACGATCCGGACCGCTACACCTACCCCGAGGATTTCAGCCCGCGGATGCTGGACGACGAGGACGTGCTGGTGCTGGGCCACACCCACGTCCAGCACGCCGAGCGGTACGGCGAAGGGATCGTGGTGAATCCGGGGAGCGTCGGCCAGCCCCGCGACCGGGACCCGAAGGCGGCCTACGCGGTCGTCGACCTGGACGCGCTGACGGTCGACCTGCACCGCGTGGAGTACGACATCGAGGCGGTGCAGGACGCCGTGAACGAGGCGGAGCTGCCCGATAAGATCGGCGCACGGCTGGAGCAGGGACGGTAGGGCGGGTGCGGCAGGTTTCGTACTGCAGCGTCGTTGCGGCGTCACGGCACAGCGTCGTTGCGGCACCGTGACCAGCATCGTCGCAGCACACGACGCCTCTCAGACGTCGACCGGTTCGAGGGCGGCCGAGAAGTGGCGCAGTTCGGGCCTGGACGGCTCGGAGACGACGCGGTAGCCCGGGACCGACTCGCGGCGGTCGAGCACGTCCGCGGCGGCGTCGGCGACGTGGCGGAGGTGCTCGCGGTGGTACGTCCGGCGCGGGAGCGCGAGGCGGACCAGCTCGGGGCGGTCGGTCTCGGGGAACGCGAAACTCCCGAGTTCGACGGCGCGGACGCCGCCCTCGCGGTACAGTTCGCAGACCAGGGCCTGTCCCGGGAACCGCTCGGCGTCGATCGACGGGAACGTCGCCGCGGCGTCGACGTAGACCGCATGTCCCCCGACCGGCCGGTAGACGGGGAGGCCGGCGTCCTCGAGCAGGTCGGCGAGCTCCCGGACCTGTTCGACGCGGGTCCGGACGTACGCGTCTTCGACGGCCTCGCGCAGCCCGACAGCCATCGCTTCGAGGTCGCGACCGGCCATCCCGCCGTAGGTGGGAAATCCCTCGTAGAGGATCGCGCGCTGCTTGACGCGCTCGAACAGGTCGGGATCGCGGACCGCGACGAAGCCGCCGGCGTTGACCAGCCCGTCCTTCTTGCCGCTCATCACGAGCGCGTCGGCGAGCCCGAGCTGTTCGCGGGCGACCTCGGCGACGCTGGCGCCCTCGTAGCCGTCCTCGCGTTCGACGACGAAGTGCGCGTTCTCGGCGAACCGACAGGCGTCGATCACGAACGCGGCGTCGATCTCGTCGGCGAACGCGCGGACCTCGCGGGCGTTCTCGACGCTGACGGGCTGCCCGGCCGCCGAGTTGTTCGTGATCGTGAGCACCACCGCGGGGATTCGGTCGGCGCCGACGTCGTCGACGACGCTCCGGGCGCGGTCGAGCGAGAGGTTTCCCTTGAACGGCTCGTCGGCGTCCGGATCGCGGGCTACCGGGACCGGAACGTCGACCGGATCCGCGCCCTGGTTGGCGACGTGGGCCCGCGTCGTGTCGAAGTGCGTGTTGTTGAGTACGACGTCGCCCTCGTCGGCGAGGACGCCGTACAGGACGTTTTCGGCGCCCCGGCCCTGATGGGTCGGAACCACCCGCTCGAACCCGGTCACGTCGGCAACGGCCTCCTCGAAGCGCCGGAAGCTCGAACTGCCGGCGTAAGCCTCGTCGCCCCGGAGTAGCGCGGCCCACTGCTCGTCGCTCATCGCGCCGGTGCCGCTGTCGGTCAGCAGGTCGACGTAGACGTCGTCGGCGTCGAGGGCGAACACGTTGTACCCCGCCGCTTCCAGCGCGGTCTCGCGCTCGTCGCGGTCGGGCAACCGGACGGTCGCGGCGACCTTGGTTCGGTATCGCATACTGGAACCGTGTGCGGGCGGCCAGTTGTAGCTTCTCCGGGGAAATCCGTCACGACGTGCGGAAAATCGGACCACGGACGACAGAAACGGTAGTTCGTGCAGATCGACGACGGGAATACAGATGTGACGGCGGAAGACAGCCGGACGTATCGACGTACGGGGCGGAAACGTCGTGAAACCGATCAGAAGCGGTTCTGCATGATTTCCAGCGCCTCCTCGCGATCGTCCCATTCGACGAAGATGGCGACGCTCGTCGCGCTGGTGATCACGTCGAGCAGGTTGATCTCGGCCTGGGTGAGCGGGTTGATGATCTCCGAGAGGATGCCCGGTTGGTTCGGTAGCTCGCCGCCAGTGATCCGGATGACGGCGATGCCGTCCTCGACGGTCACGCTGGAGAGCGGTTCCTGGTCGACGACCTCGCGGTGGAGCACCGCCTCGGCGTCCTCGGCGAGCGTCTCGTCGACGTAGAACGTGATCGAGTCCATCCCCGAGGCGATGGCGTCGACGTTGACGTCGGCCTCGCCCAGCGCGGTCGTCAGCTCCTGGAGCACGCCGGGGCTGTTGCGGATCGCGCGGCCGGCGACGGTCATGCAGGCCAGGGGCTGGTCGCGCATGTCGACGAGGCTGGAGAACTCGCCTTCGATGCGGGTGCCGCCGGTCAGCAGGTCGCCGTGCTGGTAGTGGACGACGCGGACGCCCATGTTGCCACCCTTGTACGCCAGAGCCGAGGGGGCGACGACTTCGGCGCCGCGGAACGAAAGATTCCGGAGCTCGTCGACGGTGATCTCGCCGACGTTGCGCGCCCCCTCGACGACGCGGGGATCGCCGGTCATGACGCCCTCGACGTCGGTGACGATCACGACCTCGTCGGCGTCCATGTACTTGCCCAGCATCACGGCGGTGGTGTCGCTGCCCCCGCGGCCGAGCGTCGTGACGCTGCCGTCGTGGGACTCGGCGAGGAACCCGGTGATCACGGGGACGACGCCGTCCATCCGCGAGGCGATCTCGGCGGCGCGCTCGCGGGTCTCCTCGACGTCGACCTCGCCGGCGGCGTCGGTCAGCACCGGCCAGAGGTCGCTACCCGGTTCGAGAAACATCGCCTCGACGCCGCGGGCCGCCAGCGCGGCCTTGAGCATCCGGACGCTCGTGCGCTCGCCCATGCTGACGATCTCGGCGCGGTCGGCCGGCTCGGTCTCGAAGGAGATCTCGTCGAGCAGTTCGTCGGTCGTCGATCCCATCGCGCTGGCGACGACGGCGATCTCGTGGCCCTCCTCGACGGCCTTGGCGATCGAGTCGGCGGCCCGGTCGATCCGGTCCCCGCTCCCCAGGCTGGTCCCCCCGAACTTCGCGACTACGCGCATCGTACCACCCGATCGTTCGTGCGACTGTGGCTCATGGGGACCGATAACCAAGGGGAGCAAATAACTGTGTCCATCCACACCCGACCTATCCGGTCGTTCGTGAAGAATTCGCTCCGGATACCGGGCGGTTCCGGACGAACGTCAACCGTCCAGAGGAGTCGAGAGCGGCGTCGCGCGTCGTGCCGGTGCCACAATGCGACGCTGGCACGCCGAAACGCTGGCGCGCCGCGACGCGGCGCCGTCACGTCATCCCGCGTTCGACGAGTCGTCCGCAGTGGCGCTCGCACCGGCGTCGAGCGACTCGGCATCGTCGCCGTCGCCGGCGTCCGGCGCGTCCGCAACCGCGTCGTCGACGTTCTCCGCGGTCGGATCGGCGTCCTCGGCGTCCATCGCATCGGTCCCGGCTCCCGACGCGGAATCCTCGCCCTCGATCTCCTCGGCGGGCGAGAACGTCACCATCCCCTCGCCGGCGGTGTACTCGTAGGCGACCCACTCCTGATAGGACAGCACGCCGCTCATCTTGCGGACGCGAGCGCGCTTGATCAGCGTGTCCTCGACGAGCTCGTCGTTCATCTGCAGATCGACGATGCCGTCGGCGATGTAGTGGAGATCGTGGGGGAACGACTCGCCGCCGCCTTGCAGCGTCGCGCCGGCGAACACCGGGACGAACCGACCCTTGCAAACGTCGGCGCGGAGATCCTTGACGAAGTCGTACGCCTGCACCGGCTGGACGAGCGTCCCGAACTCCGTCAGCGAGTCGATCGAGACGACGCCGCGGTCGATCATGTCCCGGTCGTCGAGCGCGGCGTCGAGCTTGTGCCGGATTTCGGAGGCGTCGCTCGGATCCCGAACGCTCGTGACGGCGTCGTCGGTGAACCGGGAGAGGTGGACGTTCCACTCGCAGAGGCGGTCCTCGTACCGGTCGCGGTCCTCCAGCCGGTAGGTGAAACAGTCGACGATCCGGAGACGGCCGGATTCGAGGTGGGGCAACACGTTCCAGTCGAGCGTGAGAAAGCGCTGGACGACCGACGCCGGCGGCTCGCCGAACGAGACGATCACCGCCGGATCGCCGCGGTCGAGCGCGCGCCAGACGAGTTCGGCCTGCAGGGCGCCGCTGCGACTGCCGGTCTGCCCGCCGACGAGCACGAACGAGTTGCGGGGCAGCCCTTGGGGCAGCGCAGCGTCGAGGCCGGCCACGCCCGCGTCGATCCGGCGGTGGCCGTGGTACTCGGTGAACACGCGGTCCGAGCGCTGCATGGCGTCGCGGCACGTCGCCGAGCAGAACCGGTAGGTCGTCCCGTCGCGCTCCAGCGTGTGGGTCCCCTCGGGACAGGGAAGCCGGCAGAAGTCACACCGGTCCGGATCCGAATCGTCCGTGCCACTCATACACATGGCGAGGGGTTCGAGCGATTTGAACCTGTCCGTGCCGGGGACGCAAACAGTTTATCCGTGTGCGCCGTTACCACACGATTGATGGAGATCCGGGACGCTGTCGAGGCCGACGCGAGCGCCCTCGCGGCGATCGCCGACTCGCCGACGGACGTGATGCGCAACCTCGTCCACGACCGCACGGTTCGCGTGGCCGAGCCCGACGGCACCGCGTCGGATCCGAACGACGACGCCGGGAACGCCGACAGCGGCGACGAGCTGCTCGGGTTCGTCAGCTTCGACGCGAAAGAGGACACCGTCCACGTGACCCAGCTGGACGGCACCGGCGACGCCTGCGAGCAGTTGCTCGGCGAGCCGATCCGGTTCGCGCGCGCCGAGTCGATGACCGTCGAGTTGCTGGCGCCCGACTCGGAGCCGTCGGTGGCCGACGCCGCCGAGAAGCTGGGGTTCACCGAACGCGGTCCGGGGCCGCGGTTCGACGGGACGCCGACGGTGCGCTACCGATTGGAACCGTAGCTCCAGTCGAAACGTGGGGGTTAGTGGCACGGGTCGACGGTGCCGCAGTCGAATCGCCGAGACGCCCCTCTCACCACTCCGCAGTCACTCGGCCGGCGCTCCAGGTACTTCGGCCGCGTCGGCGTCCGCCAGCCGGGTCCACTTCTTCTCGACGTCCTTGTTGGCCAGCACCACCGTGTCGCCCGAGTCGAGCTCGATCCGGCACTTCCGGAGTTCGATGCCGACCACCGTTCCGGTGACCGACTCGACGGTGACCCGATCGCCGATCTCGAAGTCCGGGTCCCGCAGCAGGTAGACGCCGGCGACGGTGTCGGCGATCATGTTCGAGAGCGCGAAGGAGATGCCGAGCGCGACGAAGCCCGCCGCCGTTCCGAGGCTCGCCGCGATGTCGCCCATCCCGACGACCTTCAGCAGCGTCAGCGCGACGCCGAACCAGAGGAACACGCCGACGATAGCCGTAAAGAGATCCGCGATCAGTCGCTGCTCGCCGGCGTAGACGCGAGAGAGCGCCGACCGGACGAGCGCGAGCGCGACCTTGATGCCGACGTAGGCCAGCGAGAGGAAGACGAGTCCGATCACGAGGCGAGGGAGCGCCGCGATCGCGCCGTCGACCAGCTCCTCGACGACCGTGTCCGTCGCCCGCGAGAGCTGCAGTTGGATCGCCATGCAGTCGTGTTTGCCAGGTACGTGTTAAGTCCTCGGTCGGCGGGTTAGGGGGTCGCTCGTCGGGTGAGCGATCCGAAGAAGCGGCGGCGGCGGGCTCAGGCGAACTTCCGGATCGTCACGTCGAGCGTGTCCAGGTCGACGACCGGCGCGTACGCGGTGTCGGGATCGATGTTGACGCTCTTCTGGAACTCGGTCTGGGCCTGCCAGCAGCCCGAGTTGATCGCGAGCACGTTGTGGTACTTCCCGTAGCCGAGCTTGTGGACGTGGCCCGTGTGGAAGATGTCGGGCACTTCGTCGATCACGAGGTAGTCTTTCTCCTCGGGCGCCAGCCGCATGTGGCCGCCGTACTGCGGGGCGACGTGGCGCTTCTTGAGGAGGTGGTACATCGCCTTCTGGGGGTCGTCGTAGGTCGCCTTCTCGTCGGGGAACTCGGCGATGATCTCGTCGAGCGAGACGCCGTGGTACATCAGCACGGAGACGCCCTCGATGGTGACGACGGAGGGGTTGCCGGAGATGCGGGCGTCGTGGGCCGACATGATCTCCCGGAGCTCCTCGTCGAACCCCGGCTGGGGTTCGGCGAGACGGACGGCGTCGTGGTTGCCGGGGATCATCACGATCTCGATGTCGCCGGGCACCTGCTTGAGGTACTCCGAGAACGCCTCGTACTGCTCGTAGATGTCGACGATGTCGAGCTCGTCGTCCTGATCGGGGTAGACGCCGACGCCCTCGACCATGTCGCCGGCGATTAGCAGGTACTCGATGTTCTCGGCCTCGGCGGTGTGGAGCCAGTCGGTAAAGCGCGTCCACGCCTCGGCCATGAACTCCTGGCTGCCGACGTGGACGTCGCTGATCAGCGCCGCCTGGACGTGCCGGTCGGCCGTCGAGGGCTCGAACGTTCGCGGAACGTCGGGGAAGTACATGCTGTCGACGAAGAGGATCCCGCCGTCGTCGGCGAGCGTCCCCTCGACGGCGATCACCTCGTCGCACAGCAGCTCGTCGACCTGGTCGGCGAAGCGCCGGTCCTTCATCACGAGGCAGGGGAACACGCCCGAGGTGTCCTCGAGCTCGATCAGCCAGTGGCCGCTCGCGGTCGAGCGGATGTCGTTGACCATCCCGACGATCGCGGCGTCGCTTCCCCCGCCCATGGCGTCGAGCGCGTCGGTCGGCCGGTGGTTGATGCGCCCGCGGAGCTTGCCGCTCAGGCGCTCGAAGCGGTCGCGGAACACGGTGACGAAGTCCTGGTACTCGCCGGTCCCCGTCGAGCGGCCGGTGATGTCGTTCCCGATGTCGAGCGAGCGCTGCGAGTCGTCGCGCTGGGCGCGGTCCGGCGTCGCGCGGTCGGCCCGGCCCGCGGCCGGCGGGGCGTCGTCGGCGTCCGCTTCGGCGGCGGCGTCCGCAGCAGTGGCGGCGTCCGCAGCAGTGGCGGCGTCCGCAGCAGTGGCGGCGCTCGCATCAGCGGCGGCGTCTGCGCCGGCCGCGGCGTCGCTTTCGTCGGTCGCTGGGCTCGCTGCCGATGCACTCGAAACGGAGCTCTCTGTGGTCGCTTCGCGCGAAGAATCGTCCGAGTACGCCGTCGTAGTTTGTGAATTTGCGTCGTCTTCTACCCCCTTCGTTTCGACTGGAACGTCGCCGTCTCCGTCCTGCGGTTCCGGGGAGTCAGTTCCACTCGAAACCGGGGGGTCGGCGTCGTCCAGCGCCGTCCGGACGTGCTCGGGCGTGATCGTCAGGGCGTCCTCGGGAGCGGCCTCGACGACGGCGTCGAGCGCGCGACCGGGGTCGTCGGCCGAGGCGATCAGCGTCACGGCCTCGCGATCGGCGTTGAACCCGTTGGTCGCCAGCGCGCGGACGATTCTGGCGGGCGTTTCGAGCGGCACGTCTGCTACGATCCGCGCAGTCGGGCAAAAGCGTGCCGGAACGTCGGGGCCGCCGCGGCGTCCCGGACGTCGAACGGTGTCGGAACCCCGGCGACGACGGTAGAGAGAGCAGAAAGTTGATCACAGGCGGCGGTTTACACGTCGTCAATGACGGACAGCAACGGCGGCGACGGGCCCGACCGCGATCCGCCGCCGTCCGCACGCTCCGACGACGGTCGAGACGCCGACGACGCCGCTTCGGAGGACGTCGACGCTGGCGAGGGCGGCTCGGACGAAGACGGTTCTGACCCGAACTCCGGCGCCGACGAGCGGTCGGTCGACGCCGAACAAGCGTCCGCCGGCGGAGACGAAGCCTCCTCCGACGGGGAAACGGCGTCCGCGGACGGAGACAAAGCGTCCGCCGGCGGAGACGAAGCGCCCGCCGACGGGAATCCCGGCGTCGAAGGAGACGGCAGCGTCGAACCCAACGGCGGCGAGTCGGCGAATCCTGGCGGAGTCGCCAGAACGACTGCGGCCGACAAGCCCGCGCCGGAAGCCGACGCGAGCGCCGAGCAACCGATTCCCGATCCCTCGGCGAACCCGATCGGCTGGTTTCGACGGACCGACAACGAGGCGGTGATCGTGTTCAAGGACGTCGCCAGCAGCGTGGGGATCGTCCTCGTGATCGGCCTCGTGCTGTTCGGGATCAGCGGCGTCTGGCCGCCGCTGGTCGCCATCGAGAGCGGGAGCATGAACCCGCACATGCAGAAAGGCGACCTCGTCTTCATCATGGAGGAAGACCGATTAACGCCCGACGCCGCGGTCGAGGGGACCGGCGTCGTGACCTACCAGCAGGGCAAGGAAGCCGGCTACAGGACGTTCGGCTCCTACGGCGACGTGATCGTCTTCCAGCCCAACGGCGGTAGCGACACGCCGATCATACACCGGGCGATGTTCTACGTCGAGGAGGGCGAGAACTGGTACGAGAAGGCCAACAAGAGCCACATCCAGGCCGACAGCTGCGAGGAGATCAACGCCTGCAGCGCCCCGCACTCGGGGTTCGTCACGAAGGGTGACAATCCACGAACCAACCAGCAGTACGATCAGGTCGACCGGTACCAGGTGGTCAAGCCCGAGTGGATCCAGGGGACCGCCGAGGTGCGGCTCCCGTGGCTCGGCTGCATCCGACTGGAGTTCTCGGGCACCGCGAGCTGCCGGCCGCTGTTCGGCACGGCCCAGCCGGCGTCGCCGGGGATGATCGGCGACCAACCCACCGTTTCGGCTCGAACCGCGATCGCCGCGCCGCGATCGTAATCGACGGCGCTTTCTGAACGCTTCTCGCCAGTCGGCGGCAAACGCCGTCGATCGATCGCGCGAATTCGACCGACGGGGCGGACGCCGTCGGCTGTGAGTCGTCGTCGTCCGCGAAATGGCGCCGGCGCTCAACGTGCAGGCCGGCGCGCTCCGGGACGTGTGTCGAGTAGAAACGAGGGGGTTCGGTATCGGGGGTGAACGAGTTCGAGACGACGCCGCTTCGGTTCGCGGCTCGGTTGTCGGACTCGATCCGAGGCTCAGTTGTCGAAGCGCGCCTGAACGAACGGCTGGACGTCCTCGATGGCGCCGAGCCGGGAGTCCGATAGCAACACGGCCTCGGTCTCGTCGATCGGGACCGAGAGGCTGATCTCCTTGGTGCGGCCGTACCGGCCCTTCGAGACGACGACGGCGTTGACGATGCCGAGCATGTCGAGTTCGCTGATCAGGTCGGTGACGCGGCGCTGGGTGAGCACGTCGGCGTCGATCTCCTCGCAGAGCGTCTTGTAGATGTTGTACACCTCGCCGGTGTTGACGTTGTGGACGCCGTTCTTCTCGAGGAGGATGATCGAGAAGAGCACGAGCTTCGACTGGGTCGGGAGTGTGCGGACGACCTCGACGACGCGGTCGAGCTCGATCTTGTCCTGGGCCTGTCGGACGTGCTCCTCGAGAACTTTCTCGGACTGGTCGCGCTCGGCGAGCTCGCCGGCGGTCCTGAGGAGATCGAGCGCACGTCGCGCGTCCCCGTGTTCCTGGGCGGCGAAGGCGGCACACAGCGGGATCACGTCGTCGGTCAGCGCGTCGACCTTGAACGCCACGTCCGAGCGGTGCTGGAGGATGTCGCGCAGCTGGTTTGCGTCGTACGGCGGGAACACGATCTCCTCCTCGCCGAGGCTGGACTTGACGCGGGGGTCGAGGAAGTCGGTGAACTTCAGGTCGTTGCTGATCCCCATGATCGACACGCGCGAGTTGTCGAGCTCGGAGTTCATCCGCGAGAGATTGTAGAGGGTGTCGTCGCCCGACTTCTCGACGAGCTTGTCGATCTCGTCGAGCATGATCACGACGACGCGCTCGCGGTAGTCGACGGCGTCGAAGAAGACGCTGTACACGCGGTCGGTCGGCCACCCCGTCATCGGCACCTGCTCCATCTCCTCGCGGTCGTCGACCAGTTCGTCGATCCGGTCCTCGACGGCCTCGACCGTGGCGAACTCGGCGTCGTCGAGCGCCGATCGGTCGTCCTCGGCGGCGTCGCGCAGATCCCGGAGTTCGCCGAGGCGCTCGTCGACGAACGCCTCGTTCTTTTCGATGAACTTGTTGGCCAGTTGCGCGAGCACGCGGTACTGGGTGTCGGTCACCTCGCAGTTGATGTACTCGACGTTGCAGGGGACCTGGTACTTCTCCGAGGTGCTCTCGAGTTCCTGACTGACGAACTTCGCGCTCGCGGTCTTGCCCGTCCCTGTCTTCCCGTAGATGAGTATGTTCGAGGGCGTCTCGCCCCGGAGCGCGGCGACGAGGATCGTCGCCATCTTGTTGATCTGCTCTTTGCGGTGCGGAAGCTCGTGGGGCGTGTACGACGGTCGCAGAACCTCCTTGTTCTCGAAGATCGGTTCGCTGTCGAGCAGATCGTCGAACAGCCCCTGACTGTCTTCCTCCTCGTCGTCGAGGACGACTTCGTCGAGGTCGACGTCGAACGACCGCGGGCTATCGCCGGGGTCCGGAGCGTCGTCGGGAGTGGTGTCGTTGTCGGCCATCTGTGAATCGTTCTACCCCTCTGTTTCGCCTGGAACGGACACCCACGGAGACTGCGAAACCGGCGTCACACGACGTGACGAGCGTAAATACGCGTCGGAATGCTATCGGGTGCGTCCAGTTGATGCAGACGAAGCAAAGGTCGACGAGGGTCTTAAATTCTTCCCTCTAGTCCGTATCGTACGACGGGAAAGCTCGGGCTAGGGGTTCGAACGCGGCCGTGCGGGGCGTGCTCGTATCTTCGACGACTGGGATGTCCTCGGGACCCACGACTGGCCAGTCGTTTGATCGTCTGGCCGGGGCCGATCGTCACCTGATTCGGATGTCCGCTGGGGATCGACCTTCGGACGATGAACGCCGAGTTTCGATCAGGTGCATCTCGTCGGAAAAGAGCGAACGGACAACAAGTCATTCTGTTTTAGTATCGTTCCGCTTCAGCATCGGCGGCGTCGTGATGAGACCGGTTGGAGAGCTGGTGGCGAGCACGTTTCGGAAGTCGTACTGCGGATCTCCAGTCGAAACGGAGGGGTTGCACCGAACACCTGGTCTACCGACCCTCTGGATTTTGACGATATGTCATCGAACTCGACGAGCAGTTCGCGATCGCGATCCGGTGAAGTTCGAACTGACGACTCGCGGGGGGAGGCGTCCAC
This sequence comes from Natronoarchaeum mannanilyticum, assembly GCF_039522665.1. NCBI lineage: Archaea > Methanobacteriati > Methanobacteriota > Halobacteria > Halobacteriales > Natronoarchaeaceae > Natronoarchaeum > Natronoarchaeum mannanilyticum. Next base: position 1,177,095 of record NZ_BAAADV010000001.1, on the reverse strand, counting down.
CTGAAATGGGGGGGGTTGTGGCGGGAACGGCCCGAACCCCCCCACCCCTTCGTTTCGTGTGGAACACGAAATGACCGGGGAGGGGATGAGAGATCCAGCAAGGCTTCTAGCTAGCCGAATCTTTATCACCTCTGCTCAGAAACAGTATCCGCAAACTAGAGAGATAGCTAGTATCGTATGTATTCATCTAGTTATAAACTAGACAAACGCAGGAAACGTGCGAACCGGTGACGTGATTTCTCCCGCCAGACGGCCCCTCCCCACCCGCCCTTCTCGTGTTCCACACGAAACGAAGGGGTGGGGGCCTCACCACGGGCGGACGAGCTCCCGATCAAGCTGCCTGGTAACACGCCACGAGCATCTCGATGACCGGTGACTCACTTTACGGGTTCTCGCTATCTACGACACTGAGCCTGTCCCATCGGTCTCGTGGCGGGACAGCACAGCCGACGTAGAACGGCTGCCCACCGTCCGTGCACTGATTCGAGCAAGTAGCAACGAAAAACAATCAGCGGCGCAAGTGTATCCAATAATATGGGTGTCTGACGTAGGCTTAAGTAGCATGGGGCTCCTTGTCCGCCATAGCACCTAGCCCACGCGCGGGTGCGGGGTGACAGGATGGGACTGTTCACAGGACTCAAAGATAGTATATCGCGGGTGACGGACCGACTCTTCTCCGACGACGAACAGAAGCGGATCGGCATCTACGGGCCGCCCAACGCGGGCAAGACGACGCTGGCCAACCGGATCGCCCGGGACTGGACCGGCGACGCCGTCGGCCCCGAGAGCCACGTGCCACACGAGACGCGCCGCGCGCGCCGCAAGGAGAACGTCGAGATCGAACGCAACGGCCGCTCGGTGACCATCGACATCGTCGACACGCCGGGCGTGACGACGAAGGTCGACTACGAGGAGTTCCTCGACTACGACATGGAAGAGGACGACGCCGTGCGACGATCTCGCGAAGCCACCGAAGGCGTCGCCGAGGCGATGCACTGGCTCCGCGAGGACGTCGACGGCGTGATCTACGTGTTAGACAGCACGCAGGATCCGTTCACGCAGGTCAACACCATGCTGGTCGGCATCATCGAGAGCCAGGACCTGCCGGTGTTGATCTTCGCGAACAAGATCGACCTGGAGGATTCGAGCGTCCAGCAGATCGCGAACGCCTTCCCGCAGCACGAGACGGTCGAGCTCTCGGCGCTGGAGGGCGACAACATGGACGAAGTGTACGACAAGATCGCGGAGTACTTCGGATAACATGCCGGAAGTGAAAGAACCCGCCGACGGGGTCCAGATCGACCTGATAAGCGGCGAACGGATGGAGGGGATGACGAGCATGGAGAAGATCCGGATGATCTTAGACGGCGTCCGGGACGGCAACATCGTCATCCTCGAACAGGGGCTCTCGCCCGACGAGGAGTCGAAGCTCATCGAGGTGACGATGACCGAGATCACCCCCGCCGATCCCGAGGACTTCAACGGGATCGAGATCGAGACGTACCCGCGCTCGGACACCGACAGTCAGGGGCTGTTCGGTCGCCTGATGGGCAAGGAGGACACCTCGAAGCTGACAGTGATCGGCCCGGCCAACCAGATCGAGACGCTCCACAAGGACGAAACGCTGATCAGCGCGCTCGTCTCCCGCCAGTAATGCCTCACCAGTGCACGAACTGCGGCCGGACGTTCCCCGACGGCTCCAAGGAGATGCTGTCGGGCTGTCCGGACTGCGGGGGCAACAAGTTCCAGTTCGAGCCGTCCGGCGGCGGTTCCGTCGGCGCCAACACATCGGCCGGGTCGGCAGACGCCACCGCGGCGTCCGACAGCACCGCGGACGCGTCGGCGTCGAACGAAGCGTCGGACTCCGACAGCTCGTCCGATTCCGGCGTCAGCGGAACGGTCTCCCAGGCGAAACAGACCGTCAGCGACTGGGTCGGACGCGGCGACTCCTCGAGCGCGGAGGACGCCGCAACGGCATCCGCCGCCGACGACGCATCCACAGAAGACGACGCGTCGGCATCCGCCGAGAATGCGGCGTCGGCATCTACCAGAGACGCCACGTCAGCGTCCGCCGACGACCGAGCCGGATCGGACGCCGCGGAACGAAGCTCCGCGAGCCCTGGCTCGGCTTCGCCTCGCCAGGACACCGGAAGCCCTCTCGGGGCTTCCGAACCTTCGCTCGCTGACGCTCGCGAAGACGCCGACGCCGGGCGGTCGAACATCGAATCGACCGGCGACTGGCCGGACGTCGGCAGTCGCGACCCCACCGACGATCCGACTCGATCGGGCGATCACCCGTCCCGACCGGACGACCGCCCGTCCCGCCAGTCCCGACCGGACGACCGCCCGACTCCTTCGGACGACGATTTGACGCGCACGCCCGGAAACGACGCTGACACGTCTCCGTCCTCCTCGTCCGAGGACGTCGCGCAGGCTAGCGCCCGGTCGGATGTCGTCGACCCGAACGACCTCCCGGCCGACGATACGGCGGACGCCGCCACGGCGGACGGCACCGCTGCCGGCGGATCCGATACGTCTGACCACCCGATCGACGGCGACCGGAGCGGGACGCCGCCGGACGCCGACAACGGCGAAGTCGTCGGGACGCCCGACGACGAGCAGCCAGATCTGGAGGCGCTCCGTCAGGAGCTCAACGAGCAGTTCGAGAGCATCAAGATCGTCCGGCCGGGCGAATACGAGCTCAACCTGATGGAGCTGTACGACCGCGACGAGTACATCATCTCGCTGATGGAGGACGGTCGCTACGCCATCGAGGTCCCCGACGCCTGGCGCGACGGGGAGTAGCTCCCCCGCGATAGCGGGGCTCCGGTTCGTCTCTCTACTTTCGAAACTGCGACCGAACCCCTCCCTTTCCTTTGGAACGCGGTGTACGGATCTTCTCGTTTTCGTTCGAACTAGTTCGTAGCCGTTCGTATCCGTACGATCCTCGAACCCCTCCGCTTCGAGTGGAGGCGATCCGCTTCGAGTAGAAACGACTGCATCCGACCCTGGTCGGGTCAGTTTTCGTCCAGTTCGTCCGGCACGTTCCCGGTCACCGCCTCCACGAGCAGCTCTGCCACGTCGACGATCTCGATCGCGTCCTCGTAGCCGCCGGTCTTGCGGCCGTCCTCGTACATCGTCATGCACATCGGACAGGCGACGACGAACTTCTCGATCGACTCGCCCGCGTCGGTATCCTCCAGCGCCTCCCGCAATCGCTCCTCGCTGGGCTTTGGCTCCTCGTCGAACTCCATCCAGAGGCCGCCCCCGCCGCCGCCGCAGCAAAACGAGTTGTCGCGGTTGCGCGGCATCTCGTGGAGCTCACAGCCCGTCGCGCGGACGAGTTCGCGGGGCGCCTCGTACTCGTCGTTGTACCGGCCGAGGTGGCAGGGGTCGTGGTAGGTGACGGTGTAGTCGAGTTCGTCGCCGGAGAGCCCGAGTCGCCCTTCCTCGACCAGTTCCTCGACGACCTGCGTCCAGTGGAACACGTCGATCTCGCCGTCGTCGTTCCACCGCTCGTCGTAGTCGAACGGCATCATCGGATCGTCCGCGAACTCCTCGAACTCGAGTTCGGGGTACTCGTTTTTCATCGTATTGTAGGAGTGCGGATCGGTGCAGACGATCTTCTCGAACTCGCAGTCCTCGAACGTCTCGACGTGGTGGCCGGCGAGTTCGAGGTAGAGGAACTCCTCGCCGATCCGGCGGACGTCGTTGCCGTCGTACTTCTCGTCGTCGAACAGGATCCCCCACTCGACGTCGGCGGCCTCGAACAGTTTCGCGAGCGACCGGGCGACCTTCTTGTTGCGCTCGTCGAAGCTCGGGTAGTCGCCGACGTACCAGAGGTACTCGACGTCCTCCTCCCGGGCGTCCGTCGGCTCGATCTCTAAGGGGTCGGCCCAGTCGGCGCGATTCCGCTGGGGATCTCCGAACGTGTTGCCCTTTTGCATCACGTCCTGAAACACGTCCTGGACGTTCGGATCGACGTCGCCCTGGTCGGTGAGCTGGCGGTTCATCCGCGTGAAGGAGTTGAGGTGCTCGATCTCGACCGGACAGGCGTCCATGCAGGCCATGCAGCTCATGCACGACTCCATGGTTTCGCTGTCGATCACGCTCGCCCCCCCGTCTGCAACAATCGGCTTCTCCTCTGTCTCCCCCGCGTCCAGCGACTCCCGGTAGGATTTCAGGTCGAGGATCACGTCGCGGGGATCCAGCGGTCGACCTGACGCCTTCGCCGGACAGACCGACGAGCAGCGGCCGCACTTCGTGCAGGCGTCCTGATCGAGCAGCTCCTTCCAGGTGAAGTCGTCGAGCGACTCGGCGTTCGTGGCGTCGAGATCCGCCGGAACGCCGGGGAGTCGAGCGCCCGCGTCCTCGTCTCGCGCGACGACGTTGGCGAACGAGGACAGCATGTGGAACGGTTTGGCGTACGGCACCGCGGCGACGAACGCCAGCGCGTGCAGCGAGTGGAGCCACCACACCGCGGGATAGATCGACTGTGCGCCGCCCGCCGAGAGCCCGCCGGCATCGAACGCGAGCGCGAGGAAGTAGCCGACGAAGCTGATCGTCTCGTGATCGGGGAACCCGCGCCCGACGATGCCGACGCCCTCCAGCAGGTAGCCGCCGACGCCGAGCACGAACAGCGTCCAGACGAACAGGTCGTCCTCCAGTCCGGTGTGCTTGCCCCAGAGCCGCTCCGAGCGCTTCCAGTAGCGCTTGTACAGCGCCATCCCGACGCCGACGACGAACAGCAGCCCCATCGCGTCCAGCACGAACGAGTACGCCAGGTAGAAGTCGCCGACCCAGAACGATTCGCCGGTCAGCGGCCGGTAGAAGTCCATGTCGATGCCGAGAATTGTCGTCCCGATCAGTAGGGTGAGAAACCCCCACATGATGAACGCGTGCATCACGCCCGCCGTCAGATCCCGATCGAACTGGTAGCGATTGGAGCCGACGATCGTCACCGCGTCGACGAGCCGACCGGGCAAGTCAGCCAGCCGCTCACGGCGGTCGTCGCTCCCCCGGGCGTACCGCGAAAACCGCTCGTAGACGCCGTGCAGGAAGATCAAGATCGCGACCGCCGCGAGCATGTAGAAGATGGCCTTCCCGACGGGCCCGATCTCGAAGAACGTCGGTCGGGTCACGTCGCCGCTCGACTGGGCGACGATCAGCGCACCATCGGCTCCAGCACTGGGTGTCATCGCCGATCACGCTCCCGTATCGGTGCCGGCCCGCTCCACGAGTGTGCATCGTGGTCACGACTATCTATCATGTACTATCACGGGGGCACCTGCGAGTTAAATCTTGCTCCGAAATCCGACACCGATCCCCGTCACGTCTTGCGCGAATCTACAACTCGTTTCGCGTTCAATAGAACCGTACGGCCCGCCGCGACCCCGGATCACAGCAGCGGCGAGATCGCCAGCCCGACCGCGAGCGCCAGCACCGGCGCGTCCCGCGTCCCGAACGACAGCGTCGGCAGGGTCGGGTTCCACGCGAAACACCGGGCCTGGAGCGCCACCGCAAGTCGATCAGCACGTCGGAACGTCCGGTCGACGCCGCGGACGCCGATGCGCCGCGCGCGCTCGACGAACGAGCCCCGATCGCCGCCCCGGGCGGCCATCGCGTCGCGGATCGAGCGAAGATCGCTCAGCAACACTGGGAAAAAGCGGAACACGAGCCCGACGCCGACGCCGAGCGTGACGCCGATCCGCCCCGGCAGGAGCCACTGGATCGCCGTCCGCGAGTCGCGGGCCGGCGTCGACGCGACGTACGCCGCGCTGACGAGCAAGACGAGCAGGACCCGATAGCTCGCCAGCGCGGACGCCGCGCCGGCAGAGACGTCGAGCCACGGCGGCCCGAGCGTCGCGGCGGCGACCAGCGGCGCGACGAGCAGAATCACGAGCACGAATCGAAACGCCGCGAGCGCCCGGAACGGGGACAGCCCCGCGCTCGCCGGCGCCGCCAGCGCGACCGCAGTGAGCAGCGCCAGCGCCTCGGGCCCGCCGTGGCCGAACGCCGCGATCGCGAACCCGAACTGGGCGGCGAGCTTCGTCCGCGGATCCAGCCGGTGTGCCGGCGAGTCGCCGGGCTCGTAGGCTAACATCGTCGGTCAGCGTTCGCTTTCGGATCTGCTTCGGACCCGGGCACGCGGACGCCGAGCCCCGAGAGCGCGTCGCGCACCGCGGCGGCCGACTGGGCGTCGGCGTCCGCATCGAGTCCGACGTCGGCTGCAACTCGCCCGTCAGCGAGCGCGACGACCCGATCCGCCAGCGCCAGCACGTCGCGCAGGTCGTGGGTGACGACGACGAACCCGACACCCTCCGCGCTGAGCTCCGACAGGCGATCGAGCACCGACAATCGAGCCGGTTCGTCCAGCCCGGTAAACGGCTCGTCGAGCACCAGGTGATCGGGCTCCATCGCCAGCGCGCCGGCGATCGCGACGCGCTCATGCTCGCCGCCCGAGAGTCGATCGATCCGCTCGTCCCCTCGACCTTCCATGCCGACCGCCGTCAGCGCGTCGCCCACCCGTCGCTCGATCTCGTTCTCCGACAGCCCCAGATTCCGGGGCCCGAACGCGACGTCCTCGCCGACCGTCGCGGCGACGAACTGGTCGCGCGGGTTCTGGAACACCATCCCCACGCGCCTGCGCGCGCCCACCAGATCGTCGGCCACAGGCGTCCCGTCGACGAACACCTCGCCCTCGTCGGGCGTCTCTAGCCCGTTGAACTGCCGGACGAGCGTCGTCTTGCCGCTGCCGTTGGCGCCCGCCAGCACGACGAACTCGCCGTCAGCGATCCGGAGCGAGACGCCGTCGAGCGCCGTCGCGTCGCCGTACCGGCAGACCAGTTCGCGCGTCTCGATCATCGCCGACTCGCGATCCCTTCGGCCGACCAGTCGGGGACCGCGCCGCTCCGGACGACGGCGACCGCGGCGGCGATCTTGGCGGCCTCGGCGGGGAAGAACACGACCGCTCCGACCCAGATCGCCTCGACGATCGCCAGGTCGCTGACGACCATCATCTGGGCCGTTCCGAGCGCGTAGATCACGAGCGTTCCGGCCGCTAACGCGGCGACCAGTCGCGTCGTTCCGGTCTCGGAGGGCGACCCGATGCCGAGTTGCCCGTACGCGAGCCACCCCATGAGCGCGACCGCGATCGGGTACGACCAGAGGTAGCCGCCGGTCGGTCCCAGCAGCGTTCCGAGCCCGGCGCCGCCGCCGGCGAAGATCGGCGCGCCGAGCGCGCCGGCCTGGACGTACAGCACCGCCGAGACGCCGCCCCACTTCGCGCCCAGAAACGTGGCGGTGAGAAACACGCCGAGCACCTGCAGGGTCACCGGCGCAGGCGAGAGCGGGTACGGAATCGAGAGATACGCGAGCGCCCCGGTCAGCGCCGCGAACAGCGCCGCGCCGCTCAGTCCGACGACGTGCTCCTCGTCGACTATATCGACTTGCTCGTCCGTCTGTTGCATGCCCATGGCATCTACGTCAACCACGAAGAACGCTACGGTTTACGCAAACGATTCGCCGCCGGCGCCGTCCCCGCTTGCGTCCCGCTGGCGCCGCGGTTCCGCCACCGGGCCGTCGCCGCGCCGTCCTGACGGTCTATCGTCAACAAGGTTTTTTACTCCCTCACGTTGATACGTACCGTACCGATGGACGAGAAGACCGAGGAGCTCCGCGACATATTCATCGACGTGACGGACGAAGACACCGTCACGGAGTCTCAGGAGGACACGCGGGGCTCGCTCGCGGACGCCGACCGCGAGGACGTCGACGAGCGGGTCGAGGGGGTGATCGAGAGCATGCGCGAGCGCTACGAGTTCGAGACCGATCTCTCGACCGAGCAGCTCTGCGAGCTCGTCGAGCGGTTCTACGACGGCGACTCGGACGCCGAAATCGCCCGTGCGCTCGACGCATCGCGCACGACGGTCGTCCGGTCCCGGCTCGACCTGCACCTCGTGCGCGACCGGGACACCGACGCTCCCTTCGAGTTCGACGCGTTTCGGCGGGCGCTCGCCGACGACGCCTCGACGGCCGACCTCGCCGAGCGCTTCGACGTCAGCGAGTCCACGGTCCGACGCTACCGTCGGGTCGTCGAGGCCGAAAACGAGTCCCGTCAGGCCAACGACCGCTACCGCGACGAGTTCGACAGCATCCTCGCGGACGCCGACCTCTCGGAGCGCATCACCGAAGACGTCCAGCAGGACGGGCTCGAGGACGCCACCGAGGGGATGGAGACCGACGTCTCGTTCTGAATTTTCTCCGTCCACCGATCGCCCGCAGATTCAAATCCGATCCCGCCGCGAGAGCCTCGCGTGTCCCGCCACGCGTTCAGCGACCTCCGGCTCGCGGCGTACTGTCCCCGGAAGCTCTACTACGCGCGCCGCGACGACGACCGATCGCCGCCGCCCGAGGTCGAGCGTCGCCGCGAACTGGCGTTCCGGTACCGCGAACTATTCGACGCGGCCGACAGCGCTCTTGACGACGAGCCGATCGCAGTCTCCCCCGAGAGGTTCCGCGAGAACCTCGAACGCGCTCGACGCCGGCTGGACGACTGGAACGACATCGCTCGGCCCGCCGAGCGCAACGCTCTCCTGACCGGGCGGGAGTGCCGCGGCGTCGTCCACAAAATTCTCGCCGATCCGCCCCGTCCGTCGCTGCTATCGGCCGGTAGCCCGCCCGAACAGGGCGTCTGGGAGGCCCAGTCGGTCCACGCCGTCGCCGCGGCCAAGGCGCTGGCCTGGGAACGTGAACGTTCGGTCGAGTGCGCGTACGTCGAGTACCCGACCCACGGCGTCGTCCGGGCGATCGATCTCACGGTCCGTCGGAAGGCGCGCTACAGGAAGGCGATCCGAACCCTCGAATCGATCGACGGCCCGCCGCCGCGGCTGCGCGACGACGCCAAGTGCGACTCGTGCGAGTACGCCGAGCAGTGCGGCGTCCGGACGCGCACGCTACGCTCGATGCTGGGGTTCGGGTAGCTGTCGGGGGCACGGCGATGGCAGCGCCTCCGGCGCCAACGCTTTGGCGGCGCCTCCGGCGTCAGTGCTCGTCGAGCCACGCCTCGATCTCGTCGGCCATCGCGCCCCGCCGGTGGATCGTGCCGGCGCTCACGTCGACGACCGTGCTCTCCGTGCCCGCCGTCTCGCCGCCGTCGAGCACGACCGCGGCGTCCTCGCGGATCTCGTCGTCCAGGTCCTCCGATCGAAGGACGCTCGCCCGCCCGCTGACGTTCGCGCTGGTCGCGGTGATCGGGGTGGGAGCGACGGCCTCCAGCAACTCCAGGGCCAGTTCGTGATCCGGCACGCGCACCCCGACGCGGTCCTTCCCCGCGGTGAGCACGTCCGGAACCGACTCGCGGCGCTCGCAGACGACCGTCACCGGGCCCGGCAGGAACTCGCGCATGAACGCCCGCTCGCGCTCGGTCGGGTCGACGTACTCGGCGGCGGTCTCGACGTCCGGCACGCCCAGCGACATCGGGTTCGAGCGCGGGCGGCCCTTCGCCGCGAACGCCCGCTCGACGGCGTCGGCGTCCAGCGCGTCGGCCCCGAGGCCGTAGACGGTCTCGGTCGGGTAGACGACGAGCTCGCCCGCTCGGATCGCTTCGGCGGCGCGGTCGATGTCGGTCATTGACGAAAGGTGGTCGACTGGACGGCAAAAGCGTGGCGTCACGCCGACGCGTCGACGGCTACCGGTCGGACAGCGAGCCCGGCGTCCACGAGCCGTCGAAGTCCTCGTGGACGAACGGTTTCGCGTCGGCGCCGGCGTACGTGCCGACGATCTGGCCGTCGCCTTCGAGGTAGTACTGGTACGTGGTGAGCCCTTCGAGGCCGACGGGACCGCGCGCGTGGATCTTTCCGGTGCTGATCCCGACCTCGGCGCCGAGCCCGTAGCGGTAGCCGTCGGCGAAGCGCGTCGAGGCGTTGTGGAACACGCTGGCCGAGTCGAGGCTCCGCATGAACCGGGCGGCGCGATCCGAGTCGTCGGTCACGATCGAATCGGTGTGTTTCGAGCCGTGCGCCGTGATGTGGCCGGTCGCCTCGCGGAGCGACTCGACGACCCTGACGGCGACGACGAGGTCGCCGTACTCGGTTTCCCAGTCGGCGTCGCTTGCTTCTTCCATCGGCACGATCGCTCTCGACGCCTCGTCGCCGCGCATCTCGACGCCGGCGTCCTCGTACCGCTCGGCGATCATCGGCAGGAACTCCTCGGCGACGTCCTCGTGGACGAGCAGCGTCTCGACGGCGTTGCACACCGCGGGGTACTGGACCTTCGCGTCGTACGCGATGTCGGTCGCCATCGAGAGGTCGGCGTCCGCGTCGACGTAGACGTGACAGACGCCTTCGGTGTGCCCGAGGACCGGGATGCTCGTGTTGTCCTGGATGTAGCTCACGAACTCGGAGCTACCGCGCGGCATGACGAGGTCGATCGAGTCGTCCATTTCGAGGACGGTGTCCACGTCGGCGCGCGCCTCGATGAGCTGCGCCCAGCCGTCGGGCACGTCGGCCGTCGCCTCCTCGATCAGCTCGAAGAGCACGCGGTTCGAGTGGCTCGCCTCGCTGCCGCCCTTGAGGATCACCGCGTTCCCCGACCGCAAGCAGAGCGCGGCGATCTGGACGAGCGCGTCGGGCCTGGACTCGAAGATCGTCCCGACGACGCCGATGGGAACGGTGTTCTTGTACAGCTCCAGATCCTCGTCGAGCTCCCGGGCCGTCTGGGTCTTCCCGAGCGGATCCTCCTGGTCGGCGACGCTCCGAACCATCTCCGCGATACTCTCCAGTTTCGAGGGCGAGAGCTCGAGCCGGTCGACGAGCGCCTGCGTGTACTCCCCGGCTTCGAGGAGCTGTTCGGCCTCGGCGACGTCTTTTTCGTTCGCCGCGAGGATCTCCTCGCGGTTCGCGTCGATCGCGTCCGCGATCGACTCCAGCGCGTCCGCTCGCGCCTCGTCGGATAGCCCCGCGATCCGCAGCGCGGCCGTCTGTGCCTCCTCCACTTTGGCTTCGGTCGATTTCTCAGTCATCGTCCTCGTGATCTCCCTTGTTGTTTATCGGGACGAACAGCGTCCCGACCGTCTTCTCGGCGCTGATCTTGTCTAACACGTCGTCCTCGGTAGACTTTGCGATGATCGCCGGGATGCCGTGCTCGCTCGCGGAGCGCGCGCCGGACACTTTCGTCTGGATGCCGCCGAACGACTCCGACGAACTCTCGGTGACGAGCTCCTGGACCGCCCCGTAGTTGCTCCCGACGGCGTCGATGCGCTCGGCCGAGGGATCGTGCTTCGGGTTCCCCGTGTACACGCCGTCGACGTCCGTGAGCGTGACCAGCAGGTCCGCCTCGACGCCGATCGCGACCGACGACGACAGCATGTCGTTGTCGCCGATGCGAAGCTCCTCGGTCGCGACGGCGTCGTTCTCGTTGATGATCGGCACGATGTCCCACTCGAGCAGCGTCTCGACGGTGTTCGTGAAGTTGGTGAACCGGTCGGGATCGTCGAGGTCGTTCTCCGTCAGGAGGAGCTGTGCGACGGTCTGGTCGAACCGCTCGAAGCTCTCCGTGTACTGGCGCATGAGCTGGGACTGGCCCACCGTCGACAGCGCCTGGGACTCCTCGACCGTCTCGTCGGTCAGGTCGACCAGCCCCTTCCCCGCGCCGACCGCGCCGGACGAGACGAGCAGGACCTGCTTGCCCTGTCGGCGGAGATCCATCACGTCCTCGACGAGCTTGTTCACCTTCGCCTCGTCGAGATTCGACTGCTCGTCGGTCAGCGAGTTCGTCCCCGCCTTGACGACGACCAGTTCGGCACTCGCCGCGAGCTCGCGAGCCTCGTCGACGGCGTCCGAATCGACGGTCTCGGTCAGCTCGAACGTCTCACTCATCGTCGGCCTCCCCGGCTAGTTCCTCGGATCGCCGCTCCGCGGCGGCGACGGCGTCCGCGACCGCCTCGTCGACGGTGCTCTCTCGAAGCACTTCCATTCCTTCGATGGTCGTTCCTTTCGGCGAACAGACGTCCTCGATGAGCTGGTCGATGGATTCATCCGAGCGAAGCACCGTCTCGGCGGCGCCCTTGAACGTCTGTGCGGCGAGGACCTTCGCCTCGTCGGGGTTCAATCCGCTGTCGACGCCCGCGTCCATCATCGCCTTGATCAGGTAGAAGACGAAGGCGGGGCCGCTCCCGTTGACCGCGGTCGAGGTGTGCATCCGGTCCTCGTCGATCTCGACGAACACGCCGGCGTCGTCGAGCAGTTCGACGACGTCGTCGGTGAGCTCGTCGCCGGCGACGGCCGCCGCCATGTCTCCCGTCGCGGCTGCGAGGTTCGGCATGACGCGCACGACGCGGGCGTCCGTCCGCGGTTCGAGCGCGTCGGTCGAGACGCCCGCGGCGATCGAGACGAGCGTCTGGTCGTCCGCGAGATCGAGGTCGTCGACGATCGCCGCCGTCAGATCGGGTTTGACGACGACGAACACGACCGGCGCCTCGGCCGCGGTCGCGAGATCAGTCGTGGTCGTCGCGCAGTACTCGTCGACCGCGTCGAGCGCGGATTCGTCGACGTCGCAGGCCGTGATCGTGTGATTGCCGGTTCTCGAGAGTCCCCGAATGAGGGCGCTCCCCATGTTTCCGCATCCGATGACGCTGACGTGTACCATTCTTACCCGACTACAGCCGTGTGAGACACAAAGCGGCTATGATTTTGCCGCCAGCTATCCAGCCTTGCTTCGTGGCCTGTCTCAGTCCCCGTTCCGCGTACACAGCTCTGCGCGCCCGTTCACCGAAGCGGCGAGTCGCTTCGAGCAATCGCTCACTTCGTTCGCGACGACCTCGCAGAAGTGCGCCGGCCGGGAATTGAACCCGACTGCGAGACGGTCGCGCTCACTCCGTTCGCGCGCTGCGACTCGCGTGATTCAATTCCCTCCGTTCCGCATACACGGTCCTCACGTCCGTTCGGACCGAGAAATGCGCCGGCCGGGAATTGAACCCGGGCTATGAGCTTGGGAAGCTCATGTCCTACCACTAGACCACCGGCGCATTCGTCACGTCGTTCCTCATGCGCCGTGCATCGACGGACTTCGTCCGTCTCAACACCGGCGCTCGTTCGCTTTGCTCACTCGCGCCGAGGATCGCAGACCTTCGGTCTGCTCACCACCGGCGCGCTCGCGCAGCGTAGAAACTGCTTGAAGATGCCCGCACTTGAACGTAGCGCTTCCGTCGGCCGATCGTCAGTCCCCGAGCGGATGCAAACGGTCGAGGCTACCGGGAAGTGGCACCGTGCCGGCGGCGACCGCGATTGCGATTCCGAATGCGTACGTTCTGAGCACCGAGCCGGCGTCAGCACCCTCGAGTAGCGTAAACATGACGCCGCAGCCGACGCCCCCGAGCAGGAGCACCGCCCAGGCCGCGACCGTCCGTTGCGCGTCCGGATCCATACTATAATAATCCGACTCGATGCCCGTAAATCCTGGCGGACGTACCTTTGAGCCCCTCCAAGGACTTCGAGAATCACGCACGTTTGGCGCTCAGACGACTCCGATATTTGCGCGAAACGAACAGCTATTAGACGATCACGCACCAATTCCGGCGTGATGGTGGACCTACGCTTCTCCGAAGAAGAGCTCGCGATTCGGCGCGAGCACATTACGGAGTTCATCGCCGACCGGGTCGACGCCGCGGGCGCAGACGGCGCCGTGCTGGGGCTCTCGGGCGGCATCGACAGCACGCTCACCGCGCACCTCACAGTCGAGGCGCTCGGCGAGGACGGGCTGCGCGGGCTCGTGATGCCCGGGACGGTCAGCCGCGAGGACAACATGAGCGACGCCGAGCGCGTGGCCAGCGATCTCGGCATCGAGTACGACGTGATCGAGATCCAGCCGATCGTCGAGCGGTTCGTCGACGCCTACCCCGACAGCGAGGGCGACGAGACGGCTGTCGGCAACGCTCGCGCGCGGACGCGAGCTGTGCTCAACTACCTCGTCGCGAACCACGAGGATCAGCTGGTGCTGGGCACCGGCAACCGGAGCGAGGCGCTGGTGGGGTACTACACGAAGTACGGCGACGGCGCCGTCGACTGTCACCCGATCGGCAACCTCTACAAGCAGCAGGTGCGCCAGCTCGCCCGCGCCGTCGGCGTCCCCGACGATCTCGTCGAGAAGCCGCCGACGGCGGGCCTCTGGAGCGGCCAGACCGACGAAGGCGAGCTCGGAATCGCGTACGACACGCTCGATCCGATTCTGGCGCTGCATATCGACGGCGACGTCCCCGCGACGGCGACCGCGCGGCTGGTCGACGTCGACGTCGAAACTGTCGATCGCGTCCGGGCGATGTACGAGCGCAGCGCCCACAAGCGCGCGATGCCGCCGTCGCCCGAGCGCTGAGTTACTCGGTCGGTTCGTCGGTCGCCGATCCGTCCGCCGCGATCCGTCAGCCGCTCGACTCGTTCGTCGCCACGACCTCGATGTAGTCGTTCTCCTCGAGCACGTACGTCTCGGGGTCGACCGTCTCGCCGTTGACTTCGTAGCGCACGGTCGTCCCGTCCTCGCTGCCGTCGTACAGCGTCCCGTCGTAGTAGAACGTGTTCTCGGTGACGCCGAAGGCCGTCGTCTCGAGGGCGTACTCCAGCGTGACGCCGTTGGCGTGGCCGTGCCAGCGCGCCTCGCCCCGCTCGAAGTGGAACGCCGGGCTGGCGGCGGGATGCTGGAACGCCGACCGAGTAAAGTCGATTTCCTGGCCGCCGACGGTCACGCTGATCTCGCCGTGGTAGTGCGTCTGTCCGTACGGCTGGTATACCTGATCTTCGCCGGCGGGCCCGAGGTCGAAGCCGGGCGGGTTCGGCGCCGCCCCCTGTTGACCGAGCTCGCCGTCGCCGCCCCCGCCGCCGAGCGCTCCCGAGATGACGACGTAGGTGAGAAGGCCGGCGATCAGCGCGACGCCGATGATGCCGACGGCGTACAGCGCCAGGTCGCGCCCCCCCTCGTCATCGTCGTCGGCGTCGATCCGGCGGCGGTCGATCGCTCCGAGCTCGCCGCGGTGATCGGACTTCAGGTGATCGAGATACGACGACTCGTCGGCAAACGAGTCGTCGCAGTAGTCGCAGTCGGGCATGCTACCGACTGGGTGCTTCGCCGTATCAAAGCTGTCGGCTCTCTGCCGCGGACGACACCGCCGCGACCGACAGCTGCCGCTCGACAACCACCACTCTCGACGGCCGCCTCAGTTCTCCTCGCGTCCGCGCGAGTCCTCGTTCCGCGTTCCCGCCCGCTCGACGGCGAGTTCCGCGAACGCGTCGGCCTCCTCCCGTTCTCGCGTCTCGCGATCGGCGTCGTCGCGAAGTCGCGCCTTCACCGCGCGCACGGCCGCGTGATCGTTGCCCGCGAGCTCGTCGGCGACGGCGTAGGGTTCGTCGACGACGCGCGAGACGAGCCCCGCGCGCAGGGCCTCGTCGGCGTCGAGCACGCGCCCGGACAGCGCCACGTCCATCGCGTCGCCGAGCCCGACGACCTCCGGCAAGCGAACGGTGCCGCCCCAGGCCCCGAACAGCCCGAACGTGACGCCGGGCTCGGCGAACGTCGCCGCGGGCGTCGCGACGCGCACGTCGCAGGCCAGCGCGAGCTCGACGCCGCCGCCCCGCGCCGCCCCGTCGATCCCGGCCACGACTGCGCTCTCGGCCGTCTCGATCGTCCGCGCGACGCGCTGGCCTCGCCGGGCGAACGCCCGAGCGCGCTCTTCGTCGTCGAGGTCGGCCACGGCGTCGAGATCCGCGCCGGCACAGAACGCCGACCCCGCGCCGGCCAGGTACACCACGGGCTCGTCGGCGTCCTCGATCGCCGCGGCGAGCTCGTCGAGCGCCGCCGGCGTCAGCGCGTTCCGACGCTCCGGTCGGGTCAGCCGCACCGTCCGAACGTCGTCCCGAACTTCGGTCTCGATCATACGCCGTGTGGAGCGCCCGCGACCGTGTAGGTTCCGGCGTCGTCGCAGTTCCGCGGTCCCTCGCGCTCGCAAACGATCGCGTCGGCATCGCGCGTCGCCGTCCCGTTGCGGTCGCCTCGCAGCCGCCGCCGGGCGTTTCCAAAGGTCTTTGCCTGTCCTTTCCCTAGCAGCGCGGTGATGGACGACGCCGCGAGGATACGGCGCGCAGCCACCGACGCCGTCGCCGACATCGAGCCGCCACGGCTCCGCGAGGAGATCGACGACGCGCTCGCGGACGCCTCGATGGCTCCCGGCGCGCTCGTACTGTTGAGCGCCCGCGCCGTCGACGAGTCGGTGCCGACCGAGCCGGTCGCGGACCGCGGCGCCGGCGTCCAGCTCATCTACGAGGGGCTCCGGCTCACTCGCAGCCTCGCCCACGACGAACCGTGGGCCGACCGCGACCCCGCCGACCACGTCGAGCCCAACCTCGCCGTCCTCGCCGCGGACGTGCTCGTCTCGCGGGGATTCTACCTCCTCGCGCGCACGGACGCCGCCGACGCGGCAGTCGACGTCGTCCGCTCGTTCGGGCGCGACCAGACGCTCCGGCGCGACGCCGACCCCGAGGACGCCCGCGCGCTGGACCGCGCGCTGGAGACCTCGGTCCTCGAACTCGCGGTGATCGCGGGCACCACGGCGGCCGACGGCGTCACCGCCGAGGCCGCCCCGGCCAGACCCCGGCTCATGCAGGTCGCGACGGAACTCGGCCGGACGACCGAACTCCCCTTGCCGCCCGCCGCGGCGCTGTTCGGCGACGGGCTGGGCGCCTTCCTCGGTTCGACGCCGAGCGACGGCGCCGCCGACGATCAGGTCCGGTCCGCGACGGATCCCTGACCCCACGACACCGCGTGCCGCGGGGCGGCCGAATCGAAACGCCTAAAATCGCATCCCGGCAATCAGGATATGCGCCTGGGTAGCTTAGCGGTAAAGCGCGTCCTTGGTAAGGACGAGAGCCCGGGTTCAAATCCCGGCCTAGGCTTGAGACGATTTCTGCGAGACGCCTTTTCGGAAGAATCGGCTTTAGACGGCCGACCACCCTCCCCACCGATGGTTCGTGATCTCTCGGTCGACCCGATCGACGGGCCACAAACAAATGTTTAAAGCGCCCCCTGCAGCAAGGACACGGTATGATGCTTTCAGATGCGGATATTCTACGGCGTCTCGAGGAGGGGGACCTCGTCATCGATCCGCTCGACGACCCCGACCTGCAGGTGCAGCCGGCGTCAGTCGATTTCCGCCTCGGCGACGAGTTTCTGGAGTTCGACAACGGGAACATCTCGTGTATCGATCCGAACAACGAGCGGGACATGGAGGAGTACGTCACCAAAAAGACCGTCCCGCAGGACGAGTCGTACATCCTCCACGCCGGGGAGTTCGTTCTCGGCACGACGAAAGAGCGGCTCGAAGTCCCGAATGACCTCATCGCACACGTGAACGGCCGCTCGTCGCTCGGCCGGATCGCGATCGTCGTCCACGCCACCGCCGGCGTCGTCGATCCCGGCTACAAGGGCCAGATCACGCTGGAACTGTCGAACCTCGGGACGACGCCCGTCGCACTGACGCCGGACATGCGCATCGCGCAGCTCACGTTCACGCAACTGAAGTCGCCAGCAGAACGACCGTACGGCGAGGAGCGCGGCTCGAAGTACCAGGAGCAGAAGGGCCCGCAGGCGACCCGCATCCAGGGCGACCGCGAGTTCGGCGGCGAGCAGTAACTCTCGCCGTCGGTCTCTCGTTCGGACTGCGAACGTTCGGCGATCGGGGTGGCAGTTTTTCACGCCGATCGTGGGATGACGAACCGAACGATGATCGGAAAGCAACGCTGGGCGATCCCGGAGGGGTACATCCCCGCGGGGAGCACCGGCCCGGCCCCGGAGATGACGAGCCACGAGACGATCTGCATCCTGAACGCGAGCGAGCGCGACGCCGACGTCGAGATCACGCTCTACTTCAGCGACCGCGATCCGGTCGGTCCCTATCGGCTGACGGTGCGGGCCGAACGAACCGAGCACGTGCAGTTCAACGATCTCGACGATCCCGAGGAGGTCCCGCGAGGAACCGGATTCGCCAGCGTGATCGAGTCCGACGTGCCGATCGTCTGCCAGCACACCCGACTCGACTCCCGGCAAGCCGAGAACGCGCTGCTGAGCACGATGGCCTACGCGGGTGATTCCTGACCCGGTACGCGACGCCGCGCCCGCACCTGCCCGGTGGTTTCGACCGAAGCGCAGCGAAACGATTTTATGGTTTTAGGCTAACCTAAAACATACCGCCGCCGCTCAGCGCGCCCACGTCGAGACCACGCCACAGCCATGACCTGCTCGCTCCGCTCGCTCCGCGCTTCCGTCGAATCGCTCGCAACCAGCGACGGCCGCTTCGGCGTCGCCTGCGCCCGAACGGGCGTCACGCCGGTCCCGCTCGCGAGACTGTGGTTCGAGAGTCGAGCGGACGCCGGGATGGCCGCCCGCCTCGCGAGCGCGTACCGCGCCCGTCTGCGACGGTTCGATCCGGCGTTCGAGTACCACGATCTGGTCGTCCACGAGCGCCCGGCTGCTCCCGCGACCGCGACTGCGGACGCCGCCGCGGGCGACGCCGACTCCGGGCGTGACGTCGACTCCCCGCGCGACGCCGATCCGCGTCGCGATGCCGAGCCTCCGCGCGACGCCGATGTCGAAGCAAAACCGCCCCGCGAAGACGGCGATTGAATTTCGGCGTCGACGCCGCTCTCGCCCGATCTACCGGTCGCTCGCCGGACCTGTCGGACCTCCAGTTCCACTGCCCTTTGCCAAGGTTCATAGGCGATGCCGCGTTACGGGAGAGCAATGGCGCGAGCGGAAAACACCGAACTCGTCGACTCTTTCGAGCAGTTCTATCGGAACTACTACCGGGATGAGATCGGCCAGCTCGCGCAGAACTACCCCGGCGAGCAGCGGTCGCTCCACGTCGACTGGCAGGACCTCTACAAGTACGACCCGGATCTGGCCGACGACTACCTCTCCCAGCCCGAGCAGCTCCAGGAGTACGCCGAGGAGGCGCTGCGGATCTACGACCTCCCGGTCGACGTGAGTCTCGGGCGCGCCCACGTCCGCGTCCACAACCTCCCCGAGACGACCGAGATCCGGGAGATCCGGTCGCGACACGTCGGACAGCTGCTGGCGGTCCAGGGGATCATCCGCAAGGCGACCGACGTCCGCCCGAAGATCGAGGAGGCCGCCTTCGAGTGCCAGCGCTGCGGCACGCTCACCTACATCCCTCAGTCCTCCGGTGATTTCCAGGAACCCCACGAGTGCCAGGGCTGCGAGCGACAGGGCCCGTTCAACATCAACTTCGACCAGTCCGAGTTCGTCGACGCCCAGCGCCTCCGAGTTCAGGAGAGCCCCGAGGGGCTGCGCGGCGGCGAGACGCCACAGAGCGTCGACGTCACCATCGAGGACGACGTCACCGGCCAGGTCACGCCCGGCGATCACGTCACCGTCACCGGCGTGCTCCACCTCCAGCAGCAGGGCAGCGACCAGGAGAAGTCCCCGATCTTCGACGTGTACATGGAGGGCGTCTCCGTCGAGATCGAGGACGAGGAGTTCGAGGACATGGAGATCACCGAGGAGGAGAAGGCCGAGATCGTCGAACTTTCCCAGGATCCCGACATCTACGAGAAGATGATCGCGTCGATGGCGCCCTCGATCTACGGCTACGATCAGGAGAAACTCGCGATCATCCTGCAACTGTTCTCCGGCGTCACCAAGCATCTCCCCGACGGTTCGCGGATCCGTGGGGACCTGCACATGCTGCTGATAGGCGATCCGGGTACGGGTAAGTCCCAGCTACTTCAGTACGTCCGCGAGATTTCGCCCCGGTCCGTCTACACCTCCGGCAAGGGTTCGTCCGCGGCCGGTCTGACCGCCGCGGCGGTCCGCGACGACTTCGGCGACGGCCAGCAGTGGACGCTCGAAGCGGGCGCACTCGTCTTAGCTGACAAAGGCATCGCGGCGGTCGACGAGCTCGACAAAATGGATGCAAGCGACCGGTCAGCCATGCACGAAGGACTGGAACAGCAATCCATTAGTGTAAGTAAAGCGGGAATTAACGCTACACTGAAAAGTCGCTGTTCGCTCCTCGGCGCGGCCAACCCCAAGTACGGCCGCTTCGACCAGTACGAGCCGATCGGCGAGCAGATCGACCTCGAACCCGCCCTCATTTCGCGGTTCGACCTGATCTTCACGGTCACCGACCAGCCCGACGAGGAGGAGGACGCCCGCCTCGCCGAGCACATTATCCAGACGAACTTCGCGGGCGAGCTCAACACCCAGCGCAACGAGATGGCGACGCCCGACGTCACCCGCGAGCAGGTCGACGCCCAGACCGAGCAGGTCGAACCCGCCATCGACGCCGACCTGCTCCGCAAGTACGTCGCCCACGCCAAGAGCAACGTGTTCCCGACGATGACCGAGGAGGCCCGGGACGCGATCCAGCAGTTCTACGTCGACCTTCGCTCGAAGGGGACCGACGAGGACGCGCCCGTTCCGGTGACCGCCCGGAAGCTCGAAGCGCTCGTCCGCCTCGCCGAGGCCAGCGCGCGCGTCCGCCTCTCGGACACCGTCGAGGCCCAGGACGCCGAGCGCGTCATCGAGATCGTCCGGTCGTGTCTGCAGGACATCGGCGTCGACCCCGAGACCGGACAGTTCGACGCCGACGTCGTCGAGACGGGCCAGTCCAAGACCCAGCGCGACCGTATCAAGAACATCAAGCAGCTGATCGCCGACGTCGAGGAGGACTACGAGGACGGCGCGCCGGTCGACGTCGTGATGGACCGGGTCGACGAGATCGGGATGGACCAGACCAAGGCCGAGCGCGAGATCGAGAAACTCAAACAGAAGGGCGAGGTGTACGAGCCGAACCTCGATCACCTCCGAACCGCGTAGGGCGCCGATGGACCGAATTTCCGCACTCAGAAACGTCGAGGACGCGCTCGCGGCGTTCGAGGACGGCGAGATCGATCTCGCGACCACCGAACGCCGCGTTCAGGGTGTCCTTCGGACGTACGCCACCGAGTACGAGAGCGCGCCGGACGCCGCGTACCGCGTCGAGACGAGAGATCGGGCCGACGACGTCGTGGTCGTCGCCGCCTCGCTAGACGACGCCCGGGAGCGCGTCGAGGCCCTGCTCGACGAGCCGATCACCGCGACAGCGATCGAGCGCCTCGACGACTGATCTCGCCGCGATAATTTTATACTTCAAAAGGAGTAAAATACGGCCAGTGATACTGGTCGTCACTTACTCCAGGGGCGCCCGCCAGACGCTCCGGAACGTCTGTCAGTCCCACGAGGACGCCGTCGTTCGGCGGTTCGGCCGCGCCGTTCTGTTCGAGGATTCGGAACTGGGAGCGTTCCTCGCGCTCAGACTGCGGGCCAAGCACGGCGCCGACGTTCAGATCGAGCGCACGCGGCCGTTCAACGAGTTCGTCGCGGTCCCCGAGTCCGTCAGGGACGCCGTAGCGGCCTACGATGATCGCGAGCACCCGAGCACTCCGTACGCGAAGTTCCGATCGGGAACCGACTACCCGTCGATCGCCGCGATGCGGGAGCGGGACCTCGCAGAGTAGCGATGTCACGCCGGGCGCTCTTTGACGCCGCACCGCCCGCGATCGTCCACGTCGAGATCGGCGGCGACGATCGCTGCGGCCAGTGGGTCGACCTGCGCGAGCACGGCGTCGACGCCGACCGGCTCGCGGCCGTCGTGCGCGGGTCGGAGTCGGCGTCGAAAATCGCCGTTCGCTGCCCGGACCCCGGTCCGCTGTTCGAGCACGTCGGCGCGATCACGCCCGACGCGACGGTCGAACTGCGATCGGCGCTGGCGACCGTCGCGAGGCGACGGGGCCACGAATCGGCCAAAGAGTCCGAGCTCACTGCAGTCCGGGAGAAGCTCGCCGCCCTGTCTCTCGACGACTGCGACGCGACGGCGGCCCGACGCGCGGTCGCGGACGCGGGCGACGCCGAGCGCGAACTCGCCGAGCGCGTCGCGACGCTGCGCGGGCGGCTCCGGGAGCGAGGCGAGAGCGACGAACTCTCGGCGCAGCTCGACGATGCCGTCGCCGAACTCTCGGAGGTCAGGACCGGCCGAATCGCCGCCGAGCAGCGCCTGGCGCGCGAACGCGAGCGCGCCAGAGAGCTCCGAACCCGGCGAGAACGTCGGCTCGAACTGCAGGACCGCGAACGGAATCTCGAACGCGCGGTTCGGGCGGACCTCGCCGCGGCCGTCTACCCCGCGTTTGCAGACGCGCTTGCGGCGGTTCCCGGCCCCGCCCGCCCCGGCGACTCGCCGTCCGCGTTTCGCGGCGACGACGCCGACGCCGCACTGGCGCTGGCGCGGCTCTCGCCGTCGCCCGCGCCGGTCGTGCTCGGCGTCGATCGGTTCGCGTCGCCGGCGACCGCAGCGCGCCGACTCGGCCGCCCCGTCCTGAGAGTTTAAGGCCGATCGGGCGGCGAGACGCCCCGTGACAGACCTACAGTGGACCGTCCGTCGCGAGGGCGACGTGACGCTGGTCGAGGCCGTTCTCTCGCGGGACCCGACGCCGGTCTCGGAGGATCCCGCGCTACGAGTGACCGTCGAGAGCCGACTCCGGCCGGTCTGGCCGCCGCGGCGCGACGGCGTCCCGACCGCGGGCTGGTCGGACGGACGCTTCGAGACGGCCGTCCCGGCGGGCGAGCACGTCGCAGTCGGGTTCGCGAGCCCGGCCGACCCCGCCGATCCGCCGGTCGAGATCGTCGACCGCGATCGGGGCGAGGTCAGTTCGGCCGACGGCGCGACGCCGTCGGACGTCCTCCGCGCGCTGGGCGATCCCTCGCCGCCGCGCGACGCCGTCCCCGAAACCGGTTCCGGCGGGAGCGACCGCGCCGAGGAGGCGACCGATCCGTGATACTCGCGATCACCGGCGGGAAGGGCGGCGTCGGGAAGACGACGGTGGCCCTGAACCTCGCGCACGCGCTCGACGCCGTCGCCGTCGACGCCGACCTCGGGATGGCCGATCTGCCCGAACGCCGCGGTCCCGATCTGCACGACGTGCTGGCCGGGCGCGCCGAGCCGATCGAGGCCGTCGACGAGACTGGTGCGGTCGATCTCCTCCCCTGCGGACGGTCGCTCGCCGGCGCGCGGGCGGCCGATCCGACGGGGCTCGTCGACGCCGTCCGAGAAATCGAGCGCAGCTACGAGGATATCGTGATCGACTGCCCGGCCGGGATGTCCGCTGACGCCGGGCTCCCGCTGTACGCCGCGGATCGCTGCCTGCTCGTGGCGTCGTCCGAGGCGTTCGCGCTGCCCGACGCCGTCCGCACCCGGGCGCTGGCGCGCGTCCTCGACGCCGGCATCGAACGGGTCGTGCTGAACCGCGTCGGCGCCTCGCCGCCCGACGAGCGAGTCCGCGACGCGCTGGGCGTCCCCGTCGAGACCATTCCCGACGCCGACGTCGTCGCCCGCGCCCGGCGATCGGGACAGCCGGTCGGGGCGCTCGCACCGGATTCGACGGTCGCGGAGCGATTCCGGCGGCTGGCGTCGATCGTCGTCTCCGACGGCCGCTGATCTGTCGATTCTCCCGTAACTGCCGCTTCAGCGAGCAGCCGCTCACTCGGTCAGGTCGTGGTACGCCGAGCGCAGCGTCACCGGCGAGACGTCGGCGACGTCGGCCGCCTCGGCCTGGGTGACGCCGGCGTCGAACTCGCGGGCCGCGGCGTACAGACAGCCCGCGGCGAATCCGCTGGGATCGCGACCGCCGACGATGCCGTCCTCCCGAGCACCTCGAGCGAGGTCGCGGGCGCGACGCTCGACGTCGGCCTCGAGCCCGAGCTGGCTGGCGAACCGCGGCAGGTACTCGCGCGGGTCGATCGGCCCGATCGGCAGGCCGAGTTCGGTGTTGAGCGCCCCGTAGGCCGCCTTGAACTCGTCGCGGCTCGCGCGGGACACCTCGACCATCTCGTCGACCGTTCGCGAGACGGTCCCCGCGCGGCAGGCCGCGTACACCGTCGCCGCTGCGAACCCCTCCAGCGAGCGCCCGCGCAGCAGATCCTCTGACTGGGCCGACCGGAACAGCGTGCAGGCTTGCTCCTTGATCGATTCGGGCAGCGACTGGTCGGCGACCATCCGCCGGATCTCGGTAAAGGCGTACACCTGGTTGCGCTCGGTCTTCGAGGCGATTCTCGATCGGTTGTGTTCCCGGCGCATCCGCGAGAGCTGGCGGCGTTTCCGGCCGGTGAGCCGCCCGTCCGAGCCGTAGCCGATCTCGGTCGAGAGGCCGCGATCGTGCCGGGAGCGCGTCAGCGGCGCGCCCGTGCGCTTTCGGTCCTCGCCGTCGTCGAACGATCGCCACTCGGGGCCGCGGTCGATCCGGTCGGCGCCGACGACGAGCCCGCACTCGCCGCAGACCGTCTCGTCGCCGCTCGCGTTCAGTCGGCCGCCGCACTCGGGACACGTCGTCGTCGTCGCGGTGTCTGCCATCACAGTCGGAACTTGGGCCGGGATCGGTATTTAAATCCGGCAACGAACGACCGAAACGATCCGGGTCCGGCGGGTCGAAGGTACCGGTGACCGGTACGTTCCGCTGGTCGTAGCGATGCCATCCAAGCTCTTTTATGCACACGACTTCAGAAATAATTTAGATGCTATCGGAGATTGCCGCCGGCATCGAGGTGACGGCCGAGCAGCGCGAGCGCGGCGTCGCGACGGTCGACGACACCGACGACGATCTGATCGGAGCGCTCCGCGACGTCGAGGCCGATCTCCCCTGCTCGGCGGACGCCGCGGCGGAAGTCGTCGGCGCGTACACTGCGGGCGCGAGCGTCGGCGACGCCGCCGCCGAGGCCGGCGTCGTCCCGACGACGGCGGCGAAGGCGCTTCACCTGCTCGGCGTCGAGGGGCTTTCGCCGCTGGCCCCCGAATCGCGGCGGATCGTCAGGGACTGGCAGCGCGGCGAGCTCTCGCGGGCCGACGCGCAGGCGCTGACCGGCGCGAGCGAAGCCGAGTTCGCGTTGGCGTCGTACCTCGAGGCCCACGAACCGCTGTCGGACGCCGCGGACGCGGTGCGCGGGGCGCTGCGGGAGGGTGACGACGCCGCGGTCGAAAAGCGCGACCGGCTATCCGAGACGATGAGCGGCGTCGACGACTTGCTCTAGGACCGCAGCCGGTCGACGAGGTCGGGTTCGGGGAACTCGAGGTCGAGCGAGTCGTCGAACAGTTCTTCGGCGAGCGCCGCGACCGCCGGCGCGAACTCGTCGTCGGGATCGAGGCAGGCCGGCGCGTCCGCGACCGCGGTCGCCTCGCTTTCTGGGATCGCAAGATCGATCGACCCGTCGGGCGAATCGGTGGTTCGGTTCGCCACCGCCAGATCGTCGGTCGTCCCGATATCGGTCAGCCGCGCGCGGGACCGCTGGAGCGAGTCGACGCCGCGCTCGGTGCCGGGTGCGACGAGCGCGACGCGCTCGGCCGCCGTCACGGTCGCGACGGCGGGGTTGGTCGCGATCGGCGGCACGTCGACGAGCACGCGATCGAACGCCTCGTCGAGCCGGGCGAGCACGGTCTCGAAGCGCTCGGCGGCGCCGGCGGTCTTGGCGCGCGCGAGCGCCTGGAACGGCGCGCGGGAGGGGACGGCGACGAGCCTGCCGGGCGTGTCAGTCCGCAGGTCGACGGCGGCGTCGCTCGGTCGCGGATCGTCGTCGGTGACCAGATCGACGACGTCGGTCTCGATCCGCCCCGGAACGTGCTGTGCGAGCCCCTGCGTGGCGAAGGCGACGTCGAGAACGGCGACGCTGCGGTCGTCACGGGCGAGCGTCGCCCCGACCTCGGCCGTGAGTCTCGTGGCGCCGGCGCCGCCCGCGGTCCCGACGAGCGCCGCCGTCGTAGGCTGTTCGGACATACGCCGGCGTACCGCTCCACCGGATAAAAATGCAGCGAGACAAAAGGGAAACTAACCCGGTCTGGTCCGGGAAATGACCGCGTCGACAGTTCGTCGAGCCTACGGCGATCGGGTACGATCGATCCTTAAAGCCGCGCACGGATCCGTTCGAGGACGTACTCGACCTGCTCGTCGGGCAGGCACATCGGATTGATCGTGAAGCGTCCCTCGTCGAGTTCGTCGGCGCCGACGAAGATCCGCGGCGTCTCCTCGCGCAGCCCGCGGACGAGCTCGGCGGTGGTGACCGGCGCTTCGTTCTCGTCGACCGTTACGGGCACCGTCGGCGCCACGTCGGTCTTTTCGGCGGCGGTGACGCTGGTCGAGAGCGCGGGCTCCTCGGCGAGCTCCCCGGCGATGCGCTCGGCGCGGGCGCGCCACTCGGCTGTGCGCGCTTCGTGGTCCTCCTCGACGAACAGTTCGAGCGCGCGAATCATGCCCACGAGCTCCTCCTTGCCGACCTTCATGCCGCGACCGATCCCCTGGCGCGGCACGCCCGGAAGTTCCTCGGTGTCGATCACGCCCTCGGGCGGCACGTAGGCGTCTTCGGCGGCGTGCATGTCGAGGTGCTGGAGCGCCGCCGACCGGATCAGGTCCTCGCGCCCGGCGAGGATCCCGGTGGTCTGGGGCCCGCGGATCGCCTTCCCGCCGCTAAAGGCGACGAGATCGACGCCCAGATCGACAAAGCGCTCCAGGTTCTCGACGGGCGGCAGCTCGGCGGCGGCGTCGACGATCACCGGCACGTCGTTGTCGTGGGCGACCTCGACGACGGCGTCGAGCGGCGGGGTGGTGTAGGCCTTCTGGACGTACGCGACCGCGGCGGTGTCCTCGCCGATCGCGGCGTCGATCTCCCAGAGTTCGGTGTTTTCCGAGCCCGTTCCGAGGTACGCGTCGTTCGCGCCGACGTCGACGAGCTCGGCGCCGGCGACGCGGTAGGCGTGATCGTAGCCCGTCCTGTGGGTTCGGGGGACGACGATCTCGTCGGCCAGCCCCTCGGTGTCGGGCAGCGACGCCATCGCCGAGAGGTCGTCGCCGGCGATGCAGGCCGCCGCCGCAAGCGTCATGCAGGCGCTGGCGCCCGAGGCGACGTAGCCCGCTTCGGCGCCCGTCACGTCTTCGATCAGCTCGGAGGCTCTCGCCTGAAGGTCCGAAATGCGAGCGAAGCCTTCGGCGGCGCGTCGCATCGCGTCGGCCGCTTCCGGGCGGATCAAGCTCCCGCCGATGCGGGTCTTCGTGCCGGTCGCGTTGATCACTTCTGGCACGTCGAGTTCCTCGTAGACGGAGTCGGTCATACCGGACGGTAGACACCTGCGACCTTTAGTCTCCGCAAAGAAGGTTTGGACCGGAGTCCGCTACGTGCGCCCGGCGATCGCGTCGGCGATCTCGTCGAGTTCCTCGTCAGAGAGCTCCGGGCGCCCGCCCGCGATGGCGTGGATCGGGGCGCCGCCGTCGCCCTCGAACCGCGGGATGACGTGGCCGTGGACGTGGGGCACCTCCTGGCCGGCGGCCTCGCCGTTGTTGAACGCGACGTTGCTGGCGTCGGCGTCGACCGCGGCCTCGATCTCGGGCGCGAGCCGGTGGAGCGTCTCGAAGACGCGCGAGCCCGCGTCTTCGGGCAGGTCGCCCAGCGTCTCGTGGTGTTCTTTCGGGATCACCAGCGTGTGGCCCGGCGCGAGGGGGTTGGCGTCGAGAAACGCCATGACCTGATCGTCCTCGTAGACGCTGCGACTGGGGATCTCGCCGTCGACGATCTGGCAGAAGATGCAGTCCTCGGGCATACGCGATACGTCACCGCGTGTCGGCATGAAAGTTTCCCGAGCGGTGCGACGTTCCGGAGCGCCGTGGCCGCGTCGGCGCCGCCGACCGCTCGGCACCGCGTCACTCGCCGGTCAGCCGATCCAGCGCGTCGCCGATCGCGGCGACGTACTCGTCGTGCTCGTACCCCAGCCTGGCGATCCAGACGTCCTGATACGACGGGTGCAGGATCGGCAGGATCGCCGGGTCGATTTCCGGAGAATCGACCGGATCGAGGACGGTGTCGAGGAATCCGTCCAGCGTCAGGTCGGCGAGCACGAACGTCGACGCCGCGGCGTGCTTCCCGGCCGGCACCAGCACGTCGGGATCGATTCGCTCGATCTCGGTTTGGAGGTGGGGCCGGCAGTTCGCGCGCTCTTGTTCGGTCGGCTCGCGGTTCGACCCGTCGTCGCCTTCGGGAAAGCACTTGACGGCGTTCGTGTAGTACGCGTCGTCGCCGTAGCCCGCTTCCGCGAGGAGGGTCCTAATTCGTCGGCCGGAGTGGCGCGTCGTGAAGGCCATCCCGGTCCAGTTGCCGCCGCGCCAGGGGTCGTCCGCGTCGGCGTCGACCGGCGGGGCGGGATCCGCCGCGGTATCGTCGGCGTCCTCGGGTGGCCGCCCCGCGCCGGGCGCCTCGCCGATCACCATTACCGCGGCGTCGGTCGGTCCGGCGCCCCAGGCGATGCACTCGCGGGCCTCGGCCAGCGCGGGGCAGCGCCGGCAGCCCGGTTCGAGGACCAGTCGCTCGTCGGGATCCGGAAACTCCGCGGAATCGACCATCGCTCACTCCGTCAGCGGCATCACGATGCCGAACACGAGCGGCGCGAACAGGCCCAGCACGACGCCGATGATCTCGGCGCCGGTCAGCAGCGTGTCGATCCCCCCGGGGTGTCCGGCGGCGACGCCGGTCGAGAGGATCGCTTCGCCGAGCGCGCCGCCGAGGAACAGCGCGGCGCCGGCGAGAAAGCCGTACTTCGCGAGCGTCGGATAGTCGAGGTCGCCGTAGCGACCCGAGACGTGTGCCATTATCCCGAACGAACTCCTCGCCCGAAGGTAAGCTTTCCGTAGCGGCGCCGCGGAGACGAGGAACAGCATCTGCCCGAACGTGTTCGGCTCAACGCCCACTCCCGTTCGGATTTAACTAACGAGTATGGGAACGACCGATCACGGCCACGGCGACGTCGACCCGGTGACAGACCGCGTCCACGACAACTCCTGGTCGGCGAACATGGAAAAGCCCGAGCACGCCGGCGAACCCGAACTCGTCGTCGAGCAGGCGATCGACGCCGTCGAGCACACGACGGCCGGCAACCACGTCAACCTCGTCACGCACGGCGAGAACGGCCACCCCGAGGAGTACCTCTACGAGGCGCTCGACGCGGAGCTCGGCGACGAGATCGAGTGGGAGTACGTCGAGCAGTGCGGCTGCGGCGGCCACGTCACGAAAGTCCACGTGAAGTAGCGCGCCCGACCGACGCCGTTGGGCGCTCCCGTATCGTCCACCCGAAAGGTCCATAGCCTTCCGGGGGTTGGTGGGAGGCATGCAACTCGAAGTGATCGCGGAACTGCTCGCGTACCTCGTCGCCGCGGCGGCGCTGACGGGGCTGGGGCTGGCCGCCGAGTTCGCCAGCGTCCTCCGGCTCGGCGCCGGCGAGACGACGATCGCCATCTGGTTCGCCTTCTTCGGCGCCCTGCTGCTGTACGCCGGCGTTTACATGATGGGCTACGAGAAGCTCGCCAAGACCGCGCTGGCGCTGCGGGCCTGATCGACGCGCCGACGTTCGTCCGTTCGACCCGCCGCAGTCCCGTTTTCCACCGCTGAATCGCCCGCTACCTAACCGATTGTCCTTTACTGCAGGAGTGAGATAGCAGGCACATGGACCGATTCGGGGAAGTCGACGACCAGTACGATCCGGACGCGGTGGAATCCCGCGTGTTCGAGTACTGGGACGAGGTCGACGCCTACGAGAAAGCGAAGGCGGCACGTGCGGGCAACGAGCGGTTCTTCTTCGTCGACGGCCCGCCGTACACGTCGGGCTCGGCCCACATGGGCCACGCCTGGAACAAGAGTCTCAAGGACGTCTACATCCGCTACAAGCGAATGCAGGGGTTCGACGTCACTGACCGGCCGGGCTACGACATGCACGGCCTGCCCATCGAGACGAAAGTCGAGGAGGAGATGGATTTCGAGAACAAGAAGGACATCGAGGAGTACGGCGTCGAGAACTTCATCGACGCCTGCCGCGAGTTCTCCGAGGACAGCCTCGAAGGGCTTCAGGAGGACTTCAAGTCCTTCGGCGTCTGGATGGACTGGGACGACCCCTACAAGACGGTTTCGCCCGAGTACATGGAGGCCGCCTGGTGGGGCTTCGCGCAGGCCCACGACGAAGGGCTCGTCGAACAGGGCCAGCGTTCCATCACGCAGTGTCCCCGCTGCGAGACCGCGATCGCCAACAACGAGGTCGAGTACGAGGACGTCGAGGACCCCTCGATCTACGTCAAGTTCCCGCTGAGCGACCGCGAGGGCAAGCTCGTCATCTGGACGACGACGCCGTGGACGATCCCCGCGAACACGTTCGTCGCCGTCGACGAGGACGTCGAGTACGTCGGCGTCGACGCGACCAAGGACGGCGAGACCGAGCGCCTCTACGTCGCCGATGGCGTCGTCGAACACGTCCTCTCGGAGGGCCGCTACGACGACTACGAGGTCGTCGAGGAGCTCACCGGCGCGGATCTGGTCGGCTGGGAGTACGACCACCCGCTCCGCGAGGAGGTTCCCGACGCGCCCGACGGCGAGGGCGCCCTGCAGGTGTACGACGCCGACTACGTCGAGGTCGACCGGACGGGGCTCGTCCACTCCGCGCCGGGCCACGGTGAGGAGGACTTCGAGCGCGGCCGGGAACTCGGCCTCGATATCTTCTGTCCGGTCGGCGGCGACGGCGTCTACGAGGACTCGGCGGGCGAGTACGCCGGCCAGTTCGTCAAGGACGCCGACGACGAGATCATCGCCGACCTGCAGGAGAAGGACCTCATGCTCTCGGCGGGCACCACTACCCACAGCTACGGCCACTGCTGGCGGTGTGACACCGGCATCCTGCAGATCGTCACTGACCAGTGGTTCATCACGATCACCGACGTCAAAGACGAGCTGCTGGACAACATCGGCGACTCGGAGTGGTACCCCGACTGGGCCCGCGAGAACCGCTTCCGGGACTTCGTCGAGGAGGCGCCGGACTGGAACGTCTCGCGCCAGCGTTACTGGGGGACGCCGATCCCGATCTGGACGCCCGAAAACTGGGACGGCACGATGGACGACGCGATCGTGATCGGCGACCGCGAGGAGCTCGCCGAGCGCGTCGACCAGGACGTCGATCCCGACGCTGTGGATCTCCACAAGGACACCGTCGACGACCTGACGATCACCGAGGACGGCCGAACGTACACCCGCGTCCCGGACGTGTTCGACGTCTGGCTCGACTCGGCGGTCGCGACGTGGGGGACGATCGACTACCCCTCCGAAACCGAGGACTTCGAGGAGCTGTGGCCCGCCGACCTGATCCTCGAAGCTCACGACCAGACGCGGGGCTGGTTCTGGTCCCAGCTCGGCATGGGCACCGCCGCGGTCGGCGAATCCCCCTATAAACAGGTCGTGATGCACGGCCACGCGCTGATGCCCGACGGCCGCGCGATGTCGAAGTCCAAGGACATCCGCGTCGATCCCGGCGAGGTCATCGACGACTACGGCGCCGACCCGATGCGGGCGTTCCTGCTTTCCCTTACTGCGCGCGGCGAGGACATGCAGTTCTCCTACGACGAGACCCAGGAGATGCAGCGCCGGCTCAACATCCTCTGGAACGTGTTCCGGTTCCCGCTCCCCTATATGCGGATGGACGGGTTCGACCCCGATGCCACCACGATCGAGGACGTCGAACTCGACCGCGAGGACCGCTGGGTGCTCTCGCGCCTGCAGTCGGTCGAAGCCGAGGCGACCGAGGCGATGGAGGAGTTCCGGCAGGACCGCGCGATCGACGCCGTGCTCGACTTCGTCGTCGAGGACGTCTCGCGGTACTACGTCCAGCTCGTCCGCGAGCGCATGTGGGACGAGGAGGACAGCGAGTCCAAGCGCGCCGCCTACGCGACGCTGTACCGGGTCCTCCGAGAGGTCGTCGCGCTGCTGGCGCCCTTCACTCCCTTCGTCGCCGAGGAGATCTACGGCTATCTCACCGGCGACGCCGAGCACCCGACGGTCCACATGTGCGAGTGGCCCGAGGCCGACGACGACCTCCGCGACGCGCAGCTGGAGGAGGACGTCGACATAGTCCGAGCCGTCGAGGAGGCGGGCTCGAACGCCCGCCAGCAAGCGGAACGCAAGCTCCGCTGGCCCGTCACCCGCGCCGTGGTCGCTCCCGACGACGAGCGCGTCGTCGACGCCGTCGAGCGCCACCGCGACCTGCTGGCCGACCGCCTGAACGCTCGCGAGATCCAGCTCGTCGACCCCGACGACGACTGGGGCGAGCTGCGCTACAGCGCCGAGGCCGACATGAGCGAGCTCGGCCCCGCCTTCGGCGACCGCGCCGGGCAGGTGATGAACGCGCTCAACGACGCTCGCGTCGACGAGCCGACCCTCGACGCGCTCGAAGTCGCCGTCGCCGACGTGCTCGAGGCCGACGACGAGCTCACCGAGGAGATGGTGTCGTTCGTCACCCAGACGCCCGACGCCGTCTCCGGGTCGGCGTTCTCGCGCAACGGCGACGATCTGGGCGTCGTCTACGTCGACACCGAGCTCAACGAGGACATCGAGAGCGAGGGGTACGCCCGGGAGGTGATCCGGCGCGTCCAGGAGATGCGCAAGGAACTCGATCTCGAGATGGACGCCTCGATCCGGCTGGAGATCGACGTGGCCGACGACCGCGTTGCTGACCTGGTTCGCGAGCACGAGGGGCTGATCACGCAGGAAGTTCGTGCGGAAGAGCTCGCGGCTGTCGAAGACGGTCACCGGAAGACGTGGGACGTAGAGGGCACCGAGATGGAGATCGCGATCGCGCCTGTCGTGGCTGCGGAAGCCTCCGAGTAGTACAGAACGCGACCGAAGGGAGCGTTCTGCCTTTTTCGCCCACGTTTTTGCGCCGAGCGGTGTGCGTAGCACACCCGAGGCGGAAAAAGGTGGCAGCGAGATGCGCAAGGAACTCGATCTCGAGATGGACGCCTCGATCCGGCTGGAGATCGACGTTGCGGACGATCGCGTGGCCGATCTGGTGCGCGAGCACGAGGAACTGATCACGCAGGAGGTTCGCGCCGAGGAGCTCGGTGACGTCGACGTCGAGAACGGCAACCGCAAGACCTGGGAAGTGGAGGGCGTCGAGATGACGCTGGCAGTCGAGCCGCTGGCGGAAGCCGCGGCGTAAGCGCGAGCGAAACCTCGATCCTCTGACAGCGACCACCTATTTGTCGTTCGAGCGGAAGGAATTGCCATGGACGAGGTGCGCCGAACGCTCGACGCCTACGAGTCCGACGCCGACGCGTACGTCGAGAAGTATCTCGACGCGTCGGTCGCCGCCCGGTACGGCGACGCGTTCTTCGACGAACTCGACGGCGACCGGATCCTCGACGTCGGCTGCGGCCCCGGTCCCGACCTCGAAACGTTCGCGGAACGCGGCTACGACGCGACGGGACTGGACCTGACGCCGGCGTTTCTCGGAGCCGCGCGCGATCAGGTTCCCGACGCCGCGCTCGCTCGCGCCGACATGCGTCGGCTCCCCTTCGAGGCGGGGTCGTTCGACGGCGTCTGGAGCAGCGCCTCGTTGCTTCACGTTCCCCGCGCAGACGCGGCGGCGGCCCTCCGTGAATTCCGGCGGGTGCTGGATAGGGACGGCGTCGCCTTCGTCTCGGTAAAGCGCGGGGAAACTCCCGGTTCCGATCCGAACGGCAGGCACTTCGAGTACTACCGCGAGCGGGAGCTCCGCGAGCTGCTCGCCGACGCCGGACTCGATCCCGTGCGGATCGAGACTGAGCGGAACTGGGTGAGCGCCGTCGTCGAGAAAACGTCGATATAGGCCGCATCGACGTCAGTATCGACTGGACTGATGCGCTCACGACAGATTTCGGGGGGCTGCAGCCTATCGTTCAGATACGATAGCCGATAATTTATTGAACTCGGAGTTGATTTGGTTTCCTAATGCTGACGTCCTACCAGCGGAAGCTCCTTCGAGATTCGAACTTCAGGCGGTTCGCAGTCGAATCCCTCCTCGTGATGCTCGTTGCGGTCGCGGTCTTCCAGCTTCTGATCGCGCCGGAGCTTCGGTCGCTGTTCCCGGAGCTGTTCCCGCGGTCGATCGAGAAAGGGACAGGCCGGGAACCACCCGAGACGCGACTCGGATGGTTCCAGCTCACGGCGTTGGTCGGGATCTACGTCCCGTTTTTCTACTATCGGCTCCGCCACACCGACCTCGGGGCGGCGGTGCGCGCCGTAGGTCCCGACGGGACAGAGCGCCTGAACTGACGCCGCGCCGAGATCCACCTTTATTTTCGACCAGCCACTCTGCGATCGCATGGAGATCCGCGAACTCGACGCCGAGCGAGAGCGCCGCGACGCCGTCCCGATCCTCCGCCAGCTGTGGAGCGACGCCGATCCCGAGGAGATCGTCGCGTGGACCGGCGCGGACGAATACCACCTGTTCGGACGCTTCGACGGCGAGGACCTCGCCGGTGTCGCCGGCGTCCAGCTCGGCAACCACCTCCACCACGCCCGGATCGCGTGGCTCTACGATCTCGTGGTCGACGACCCCCGCCGGGGCGAGGGTCACGGTACCGCGCTACTGGAGCACGTCGAGGCGTGGGCCGCCGAACGGAACTGCGAGTACGTCGCGCTGGCGAGCCCGCTCGACGAGGGGGCGGTTCACGAGTATTACGAGAGCCGCGAGTACGAGAAGTGGGGCTACGTTATCGAGAAGGAACTCTGAACGGGATCAGAGGCCGGACGCCCCGGCCTCGTCGTCGCGCACCCGGTGCTCGCTGATGATCTGGTCGACCATCTCGGCGTTCTGCTCCTTGCGTCGTTCCTCGGCCCTGTCGTGCCAGTCCTCGATCACGGCCTCGACATCCGTTTCCCGTGCGACCGCGAGCTCGTCGACCTCCTGCATCCGGACGTCCGCGGCGGGGCCGACCGGGATTTCGTGCTCGAAGAGGATCTCGTCGGCGACGTCGGAGAGGTCGCCACCGGCCTTGAGCACGACGCGGGGATCGACGTCGACGAGGCGCTCGGCGGTCGAGCGCCCGGCGCCGCTGGCGTCCCGGAGGAAGATCACGTCGTCCTCGGCGAGCCCGTAGCTCTCGTGGGCGTCTTCGAGGGCGTTCGCGGTGAACTTCTCGACGGGCTTGATCGGAATCAGATCCTTCTTCTTCGCGGAGACGTCCGCGAAGTTCGAGTGGTCGAGCTTCCAGAGCTCTTTCAGGCGGTCGAGCTTGTCCTCTAGGGCTTCGTTGTCCTCCTCCAACTCTTCGATCTCCCGCTGCAGGCGCTCGTTCTTGCGCTGGAGCCGAGTCACCTCGCGGCGCTCGCGGGCCTCGCGGCGCTCCTCGCGGCGGGCCTCCGAGAGCTCGCCCTCCAGTTCCTCGATGCGCTCGTCTTTCTCGTCGACTGTGTCCTCCAGCCGATCGACGTGGGATTCGAGGCGCTCGACCTGCCGTTCGAGATCCCGAATCCGCTTTTCCTCGTCGGTGAGCTCGCGGGGACTGTGCTCGGTCTCCTCTGTCTCCTCCTCGTCGGGCTCGGTGAGGTCCTCCAGCACCGTCTCGACGGACTCCTCGCCGGCGACGACGCGGGCGGTGACCTCGCCCCGGTCGAACTCCGGGGGCACCTTGCGGGCGATCCGGCGGAACTGATCCTCGCGCTCGTCGAACGCCGACAGCGCGGCGGCCATGGCGTCGCGCTCGTGGTCGTTGTCGTACCCCTCCTCGCGGGTGCGGTGCTGCTTGGTGTCGACCGGCAGGTCCGAGGTCGGCGTCCACGGCGCGGCGTCGAAGCTGCGGCGGATCTTCTCGACGGTCTCGGGCATCGGCGTCACGTCGGCGGCGACGAGGATCGGCCGCCCGCGCTCGACGATCCACTCGATCACGGCGGCGGTGTCGGCGGTCCGCGTCGAGAGCACGTCCAGCACCTCGCCGTCGAGCCCGACGACGGCGACGGCGGTCGTCGTCCCGGGGTCGATCCCCACGAGCACGTGGTCCCGGCGCTTCACGAGCGGGTGGAACTCGATGCCGTCGCGGCGCTCGCGCTCGATCTCGATCCGCACGTCGCCCGAGCGCTCGCGGCCGACGGGGATGTCCTCGGGTCGTCCCGATACCCGAAAAATTGCGTTGCTGAACCCGCCGTACTTCTCGGTGACGTCTTTCTCGTACTCGAGTGCGGCGTCGTCGAGTTCGCTCTCGACCTCCCGCGAGCGACGCTTGACCGCGCCGTGGATCTTGCGCGTGTAGCGGTCCTCGCTCCATCCGCCCTTTCCGGTCGAACGCCCCCGGGCGACTTTGACCTCGGTCGTGTCGGTGAACGCCGAGACCTCGTAGCCCACGTTCCGGGCCGCGAGTCGCGCGGCGGCCTCGGCTTCCTGCATCGGGTCCTTGCCGTAGGGGACGCCGTGGCGCTTGGCGACCCGCGAGAGCGGCTCGGGCTGCTCGTCGCCGGTCACCTGCACGAGCCGGGTGCCGTCGGGCAGGTCGCCCAAAAGCGCGATCAGGGCGTCCTTGTTCTCCGCGAGCTCGTACATGTTGTCGGTGGCGACCATCGCGGGTTCCCGGTCCGCGATCAGCCGGCGGAGCTTGCGGTAGCTGACGACGTCCCGCTCGATCGACTCGCCGTCGAAGACGCACAGCGCGTAGGAGGGCGCGTCGCCCCGCACGTCGCCGCTCTGGACGTCGACGCCGAACACGACCGCGTCGAGGGCGCTCGTTCGGTGGCTCACGACCCCGTGTAGGGAATCACCACGAATAAATCCACGGCGGGCGCGAGTGGTAGTTCAACCGCTGGATCAGCGGGCGTCGCGATGGGCGGCCTCGCTGGTCTCATACAACTGCCGGCAGTCTCGGAAACTCGGTCTGGTCGGTGCGGACGTCGTTGGTGGGACGATGATCATCAGTGGCGTCGGAGCGATGTAAAACGGGGAACGCATCCCTGATTTTTAGTAATGCAATCCGAAATAATCCTCCGGGAATGGAAATGAATGCGTCGTTCGCCGTGGCCGCCATTGTCGGACTGGCAATGGTAGTAGTCGGGATGATCACTCTCACTCGACAACACGTTCCGCAGATCGCATATCTGTTGCCAGTGTTGTTGCTATTTGTCTCCGTGATGATACTGTACTTTGCGGTTGAAAAATAGCAATCGGTCACCCTCCGTCGGGGTAGGGCACCTCGACGGTCCGGCCGTCGTCGGGCGCGAACACGTCGCCGTCGAACGCCTCGCGGGCCTCCCGCAGGTGGGCGCCGACGTCGCCGGTGTATCGCGAGGAGACGTGCAGCAGCGCGAGCCGGCTGACGTCGGCACGGTCGGCGATTTCGGCGGCCTCGCGCGCCGTCGCGTGACCGGTTTTCCGGGCGCGGTCCGCCCGGTCGTCGGCGAACGTGGCGTCGTGGATCAGCAGGTCGGCGCCGTCTGCGACCACGACGGTGCGATCGATCGGGCGCGTGTCGCCGGTGTAGACGAGTTTCCGGCCCGGCCGCGGCGATCCGACGACCTGCTCGGGATCGATCACGGTGCCGTCGTCCAGTTCGACCGACTCGCCCTCGTGGAGCCGCGAGAACTTCGGCCCGACGGGGACGCCCAGCTCCTCCGCTTTCTCGCGATCGAACCGGCCCTTGCGGTCGTCCTCGACGAGCGCGTAGCCGACGGCGCTGGTGCGGTGTTCGACCTCGAACGCCCGCACTTCGTAGTCGTCGCGGCGCAGCGCGACCGTTCCGTCCCGGACTTCGTTGATCCGCAGCGGGAACGTGGGTCGGGCGCCGGCGGCGTCGACGAACGCCCGGAGCTCGCCCTTCTTGCCCGGCGGGACGTGGATCGTCAGCGCGTCCTCGCGGTCGTTGAAATCGAGCGTGTCGAGCAGTCCGGGGATGCCGTAGACGTGATCGCCGTGGGTGTGCGTGACGAAGAGATGGGAGACGCCGAAACCGGTGCCGAAGCGCATCATCTGGCGCTGAGTTCCCTCGGCGCAGTCGAACAGCAGCTGGTCGCCCTCGCGGTTGACCGCGATCGCGGGCGGGTTACGCTCGGTCGTCGGCACGGCCCCGCCGGTTCCGAGGAACGTCGCGCGCAGCGTCATCTGCTCGCAACTGGTCGGCCGACGGGTAAACCGGCTTCGGATCGGCGGCTCTCCCCGGTAGCGGGTCGCACGATCTGTCGGCGTCCCTCGCGTCGGCGTCGCGCGGCCGGACGGTGGCGGCTCTCGACCGCGCATCGGCGTCGTGCGACCGATAACGTCGAGTTACCGGTCGTTACTGGGGCGAACGGCGCGCCGCCGTGCGAACTTCGAAGTGCCTGTGGCTGAGCTTATCCGCGACTCGATCGGTAAACGGACCGTACTTACCGACCGACGAGAAGATCTTGGGTCAGCTTACCGACGAGTACGGAACTGGTACTCAGTGAACGATAGAGCCCGTTTATCCTCCTATTAGGCTTGCAAGAACACGTGCGGCGCCAGGGCCGTGCGTGACCCCGCGGTGCGTGACCCCGCGACTCGCTGCGGCACCGGCAGCCGCGCCCGTACAAACCATGAGACAACTGGACCGACAGACGATCAGCGCCCTCTTCGTCGCACTCGCACTCGTGCTCGCGATCGGCCCCGCGATGGGGCTGGCCGGCGCGAGCGTGCAGGCGAACGACGACGGGGCGGAGACAGCGGACGGCGGCGCACAGACTGCGATAGAGAACCACACGACAGACGGAACGACGAACCACACGGTAGAGACCCGACTGACGGCCGATCGGATCACGATCGACCGCATCTCGACCGACTACCTTACCATCGAGAACCTCACCATCGAGGGACTCAACGTGACGAGTACCGCCGTCGGCGCGATGTTCGGTGCATCGCCCGGCGACATGGAAGGTGTGACGGTCGAGGACGGGATGGATAACGAGACCGAGAACGGTCTGGACAACGAGACGGACGACGGAGTCGAGGATGACCTCGACAACGAGAGCGACGACGGCCTGAACGAAACGGACGACGAGGAAGAGGACGCCCAGCCAGAAGCGTCCGTGACGTTCGAGGACCAGGAGACCGACGGTAGCACGGTCACCGTCGACAGCGTCAACGTCTCCGAAGGCGGGTTCGTCACGATCCACGACAGCTCGCTGCTCGAAGGCGCGACGTTCGACAGCGTCGTCGGCTCCTCTGAATACCTCGAACCCGGCGAACACGAGGACGTCGAGGTGCAGCTGTACGACGAGGAGACGGTGCCGGGCGCCGAGTTCGACCAGGACGCTCTGGAGGACAACCAGACGTTGATCGCGATGCCCCACCTCGACACGAACGGCAACGAGTCCTACGACTTCCTCGAGACTGACGGCGAGGAAGACGGGCCGTACACCGAGGACGGGGAAGCCGTGGTCGACGACGCCGAGATCACGGTCGTCGACGACGAGGAGATGGACAACGAGACGGACGATGGCGCGATGGACAACGCGACCGACGACGACGCCGAAGAGATGGACAACGAGACCGGGATGGCGGGGGACGCCCCCGTGCCGGAGGGAGACTCCTACGAAGTGAGCACCCTCGAAGCCCCGGAGAACGCCACGGTCGGCGACCAGCTCACCGTCACCGCGGAGATCTCGAACCCGAACGACTTCGAGACCAACCAGTCCGTCGAGTTCCGTCTCGACGGTGACGTAGTCGAACGGCAGTTCCTCGTTCTCGACGGCGGTGAGAACGAAACCGTGACCTTCGAGATCGACACCGAAGGACTGGAAGCCGGCGATTACAACCACGGCGTTCTGACGTACGACTGCGGCGAGGTCGCGG
Source organism: Natronoarchaeum mannanilyticum (assembly GCF_039522665.1). Taxonomy (NCBI): domain Archaea; kingdom Methanobacteriati; phylum Methanobacteriota; class Halobacteria; order Halobacteriales; family Natronoarchaeaceae; genus Natronoarchaeum; species Natronoarchaeum mannanilyticum. The sequence continues at coordinate 1,137,398 of NZ_BAAADV010000001.1, read as the reverse complement.
ACATCTCGCTCGAAGAAGCTGACGAGGAGGAAGACGACGAGGAAGAAGCTCCGGCTGACGACGGTGAAGACGAGGAGGACGAAGAGGACGCCGAACCGAACGCCACGGTGACGTTCGAGGACCAGGAGACCGACGGTAGCACGGTCACGGTCCAGAACGTCAACGTCTCGGAGGGCGGGTTCGTCACGATCCACGACAGCTCGCTGCTCGAGGGCGCGACGTTCGACAGCGTCGTCGGCAGCTCCGAGTACCTCGAGCCCGGCGAACACGAGGACGTCGAAGTACAGCTGTACGACGAAGAGACGGTGCCGGGCGCCGAGTTCGACCAGGACGCTCTGGAGGACAACCAGACGCTGATCGCGATGCCTCACCTCGACACGAACGACAACGAGTCCTACGACTTCCTCGAGACTGACGGCGAGGAAGACGGGCCGTACACCGAGGACGGGGAAGCCGTGGTCGACGACGCCGAGATCACGGTCGTCGACGAGGAAGCGGACGGTGAGGACGACGCGCCGGTTGACGAGGAAGAAGAGGACGACGGTGAGACGAACGCGACGCTCGACGTCGAGGACCAGAGCGGTGACGGTACGACGCTCGAGATCGGCCAAGCCACCGCCGGCGAGGACTTCTACGTCGTCGCCAACTACGACGGCGAAACCTCGGAAAGCCCGACGTTCAACGCCGTCGAGGAGCGCCTCGACTACACGCTGACGCTCGATCCGGCCATCGAGAGCGACACGACCGTCGAGGTCGCCATCCTCTCCGCGGAGGACGACGAGGAACTGACCAGCCAGGAGATCGAGTACGACGTCGAGGAGGAAGATGACGAGGCGGAGGCACCCACTGACGACGGTGAAGACGATGAAGAGGAGGCTCCGACCGAGGCTGCCGTGACGTTCGAGGACCAGGAGACCGACGGTAGCACGGTCACTGTCGACAGCGTCAGTCTTCCCGACGGTGGATTCGTGACGATTCACGACAGCTCACTGTTCGATGAGGTCGTCGTCGACAGCGTGGTCGGCACCTCCGAGTACCTCGAACCCGGCGAACACGAGGACGTCGAGGTCCAGCTGTACGACGAGGAGATGGTGCCGGGCGCCGAGTTCGATCAGGACGCCCTGGAGGAGGACCAGACGCTGATCGCGATGCCCCATCAGGACACCAACGACAACGAAACGTACGATTTCGTCGAAACCGACGGCGAGGAGGATGGTCCGTACACCGAGGATGATGTCCCCATCATCGACGACGCGGGAGTTACCGTAACTGACGGTGACGCGGACGCGATGGACGACGACGAAACCGACGGCGAGACGAACGAGACGGACGGGACGACCAACGAGACCGACGGCGACGCGACCGGCGTCGACGGCAACGAGACGGCGGCGCTGTTCGCCTGAAGCGGGCGATCGCCTCGTCACCTCGCGACGCGGAGAACGCACAGTTCGCGAACCGGGTCGCCGGGGCGGGCGACCGCCACCGACCGACCGATTCTTACTGACGGACGGCGTACGAGGGGGTAATGGAACCGCCGCTGTGGATCGACGAGCACGCGCCCGCCCTGGAGGATCTCCCCCAGGAGGACGTGCGCGACTACCTGACCGAGGGCGTCGACGAGCCGATCAACCTCGTGTTGCACGGTCCGCCGGGCAGCGGCAAGACCGCGGCGGTGCGCGCGCTGGCCGACGCCGCCCACGAGAACCCCGACAGCGACCTGATCGAGATCAACGTCGCCGACTTCTTCGATCGCACGAAGACCGAGATCAAGAACGACCCGCGGTTCGCCTCGTTCCTTGAGGGCAAGTCCGACATGGCCAAGCGGGACATGATCAACCACGTCCTCAAGGAGTCGGCGAGCTACGCGCCCGTCTCGGGCGAGTACAAGACGATCCTGCTGGACAACGCCGAGGCCGTCCGCGAGGACTTCCAGCAGGCGCTGCGCCGGGTGATGGAACAGCACCACAAGACGACCCAGTTCGTGCTGACGACGCGCCAGCCGACCAAGCTCATCCCGCCGATCCGGTCGCGCTGTTTCCCCGTGCCGGTCCGGGCGCCCTCTCACGAGGAGATCGTGTCCGTCCTCGAAGGCATCGCCGACGACGAGGACGCCGAGTACGACGCCGACGGTCTGGAGTACGTCGCGGGCTACGCGGCCGGCGACCTCCGGAAGGCGATTCTCGGGACACAGACGACCTACGAACAGGAGGGCGAGATCACGATGAACGCCGCCTACGAGACCCTCGGCGAGGTCGGCACCACGGATCGAATCGAGGAGATGCTCGACGACGCCGAGGCCGGGGAGTTCACCGACGCCCGGAAGACGCTCGACGACCTGCTCGTCGAGGAGGGCCTGGAGGGCGAGGAGGTCCTGCGCGACGTGCTCGCGGTCGCCCAGTCGCGCTACGACGATCGGGCGCAGGCCGAGCTCTACCGCGCGGCCGGCGAGGTCGATCTGGATCTCACCGAGGGAACCAACGACCGCCTGCACGTCTCGCACCTGCTCTCGCGGATCCCCGAGATCGCCTGAGACGATGCGATTGCTCCGCAACGTCTCCGTCTGGCTCGCGCTCGATCTCTGCGTCAAGTTCGTCGCGATGCCCGGCATCGGCGCCGTCACCGATTCGACGGCGCTGCCGGCGTACGCCAGTAGCGTCATCAGTCTGGCGCTGACGTACGGCGTCCTGCGGCGCTATCCTGATCTCGACGTCGGCGCGCTCGGGAACGCGGCCGCTCTCGCGATCTGTCTCGCGCTGGCGGGCCACGCCGCCGTCGCGCTGACCGTCGGCCGGACGCCGCTTCGCGAGGTCGGGATCGGCGTCGTCGCGCTCACCTTGGCGGCGGCGATCGCCCGCGATCGGTGGTTCGACGCCGACCCGTCCGCGCCCGACGCCGCAGCCTGATTCTCACTTCGGAACGTCGTCCGACCCGCGGTCGTCGCGTTCGAGCACGAGAATGTGCCGGTCCAGCGACCGGTGGACGCGCCGCTCGAACCGATTCTCGATCCGCCAGCCGGCCGCCCGCGCTTCGGCGTCCCACGGCCGATCGGCGACGACGACGGCTCTGGGAGCGATCCGGCGGGCCTCCGCGAGCGCCCCGGCGACCAGATCGGCGAGATCGAGGTTGGCGATCTTCGACTGCCGGCCGTACGGCGCGTCGAACACCACGGCGTCGGCGGCGTCGTCCGGCAGCGGGAGCTGCGTGGCGTCGCCCCGCGCCGTCCCGAACGCGGCGTCGGTCGGCAGCGCGTGGGCGAGGTTTCGCGCCGCGCCGCGGGCCATCTTCGCCTGCGCGTCGGTGCCGAGCACGTCCGCGCCGGCCAGCCCCGCCTCGATCAGGACGCCGCCGGTGCCACACATCGGATCGACGACGAGCGCGCCGGGGCGCGCACCGGCGAGGTTGGCCAACGCGCGCGCGAGCAGCGGGTCCATGCTGCCGGGCTGGAAGAATGGTCGATCGGTCGGCGCGCGCTCGCCGAAGTCGCGGCGGCTCTCTGCCGTCACCCAGCCCAGCGCGCAGACCGCCTCGCCGTCGACCGCGCGGTCGGCGATCGAAAGGTCGTCGCCGCGGCTGATCCCTCCAGTGGCGCCATCGGCGTCGCGCGGGTCGAGTTGCCCCTCGCGCTCCCAGGCGCTCGGGTCGGAAAACAGCGCGCGCAGCACGTGGTCGGGGTCGTCGAGGTCGACGTCGAAGCCGCGATCGACCAGCACGCCGCCGAGTTCGCGCTCGACGCGCTGGGTGTCGACGCCGGTCGAGCCCCGGACGTCCTCGGTGCGCACGGCGACCGACCCCTCGCGATCGACCGCTGCGGCCGAGAGCAACGCGCTTGCGCTCTCGACATCGGCGTCGGCCAGTCCGACGAGCTCGCTCGCGCGGCGGGCGTACGCCAGCGTCTCGACGCGCTCGCGCTCGACGGCGCCGGCGGTGGCGAGTCCCGGCGCGAGCAGTTCGACGCTCGCGGCCGCGCTCCTCGCTTCGCAGGCGGCGAACCGGTCGTCCTCGCCGCCCAGTTCCAGCAGGTACACGCGCCACAGTCGGCCGCGCGAACGTATGAAACGGCCGGTTCCTCGCACGCGCTCGCTCGGAGGACTGGACGGCCACCATCCGGCAAAAACGTCCGGGTGTGGTCGGATCGCCCCGCCCCGCGGCGTGGCCACCGACGCACCGATCGTCCCCTTTTTGTGGGTGTTGATGTCTCCCCGGAGGCGACCCGCAACCCATCGGAGCCCGGCGATTCCGCGGTTCGACGGCGGCGCGGAACGGTCCGATCGTTCCGCGTCAGCGACGTATCAGGCCGTGGCATGAACCTTTATAAGCCTTAAATACATCCTTTAAAACGTACTATGAGCGACCCCAAGGAAACTATCAATATCGAAAACGTCGTCGCCTCGACGGGGATCGGGCAGGAGCTCGACCTCCAGAGCGTCGCCATGGACCTCGAGGGCGCCGACTACGATCCCGAGCAGTTCCCCGGGCTCGTCTACCGCACGCAGGATCCCAAGTCGGCCGCGCTGATCTTCCGCTCGGGCAAGATCGTCTGCACGGGCGCGAAGTCGACCGACGACGTCCACCAGAGCCTTCGCATCGTCTTCGACAAGCTGCGCGACCTGGAGATCAACGTCAACGAGGACCCCGAGATCGTCGTCCAGAACATCGTCACCTCCGCGGACCTGGGTCACAACCTCAACCTGAACGCGATCGCGATCGGGCTGGGTCTGGAGAACATCGAGTACGAGCCCGAGCAGTTCCCCGGACTCGTCTACCGGCTCGACGACCCCGAAGTCGTCGCGCTGCTGTTCGGCTCCGGCAAGCTCGTCATCACGGGCGGCAAGAAGCCCGAAGACGCCGAGCACGCGGTCGACAAGATCGTCTCCCGGCTGGAAGATCTCGGCCTGCTGGAGTAACTCGGTCGATCCGCTTTCGGCACTCCCGACCCGTTCGGCGACAGTCGTCGCGCCCGGTATCAGCACGTACAAGTCCCGGCAGCCGAAGCCACAGGCATGGTCGGTCTCGCGCCCGCGCAGTCGGTCCCCCTCGGTTCGGTGCCGGCGGTGCTGGGCACGCTGTTGATCGCCGCCGTGTTCTACGGCGTCACCGCTCACGTCGCCGCCCGGTACGTGCTCGGCGACGTCGACTTCGAGCAGGGGCTGTTCGTCGGGATCGTGCCCGCGGCGATCCTCGTCGTCGGCGTCTGGCTGCTCGGCGAGGGGATCGGGCTGTACGTCGCCCTGATCGGCGCGCTCGTCGGCGATTTCGTCGCGATCGATCGCATCTACGACCCCGGCCTGAAGTGGTCGGTCGCCGTCACGCTCGTCCACTACGCGGTGAGCGTCCTGCTGGGGACCGCGGTCACGAGCCTCTTCGTCTGACCCGTCCGACACCCCTTACTTACTACGGATGCCGACGACGTTCGAACCGATGGCAGTGCCTTCGGCCGCGTCGGACGACGGCGTCGAACTCGTCTTCGAGATCCGCGACGAGAGATACCTCTTCACGACGCTCTCGGCGGAACTCGACTGCGAAGTCGTCGCCCGCCAGATCGTCCAGCGCTCCGACGGCGACCTGCTGGAGTTCTTCTCGGTCGCCGGCGCCGATCCCGAGGCGGTGACGGCGTTCGCGTCGGCGTTCCCCGGCGTCGAGCGCGCCCGGACGATCCCCCGCGCTGACGACGAACTGCTCGTGGAGGTGGTGCTCTCGGGGCCGTGTCTCGGCGCGGCGATCGCCGACGCCGGCGCCGTCGCGCGGGACGCCGTGGCCGTCGACGGCGTCGCGACGGTTTCGGTCGACGTGCCGCCGGGCGTCGCTCCCCGGTCGGTGTACGACGCGATCGAGGAGCGCCACGAGGTGACGAGACTGGTCTCGAAGCGCCAGCAGTCGACGACCGGGATCGTCCCGATCAGCGACGTCGACCGGCTGCTCGACCCGCTGACCGACAAGCAACTGCGCGCGCTGAAGGTCGCGCTCGCAGGGGGGTACTACGACTGGCCGCGCCAGAGCACCGCGAGCGAGTGCGCGGAGGCCCTGGGCGTCTCGCAGCCGACGTTCAGCCAGCACCTCCGGCGCGCCGAGTCGAAGCTCCTGACGGCCGTCTTCCAGACTGCGACGCGGGCGTCGGTCGACCGCGACGCGCGGCCCGACCCCGATCACCTATCCTCATAGGCGCGGGCGTTACCCGTCGTCCCGGTCTAGCGACCGATACCCTCCACGATGATCACGCACCCCTCCTCGACGGGCGACGGCGTCGACGATTCGGCGCGCCCCGCGCTCGCCGTCGTACGAACGATCGCGGCCGCCACCGGTCGTCCGACCCACGAGCTCGCCCCGCTGTACGACTCGATCGATCCCGACGCCCTGGACGCGCTCGGCGAGCACGCCCGCCGACGGTCGGCGTCGACCAGACTATCCTTCTCTCACGACGGCGTCGACGTCGAACTGCGCGTCTCGCCGACGGGCGAGCTCACCGTCGACGTCGATCCGGCGTAGACAGTCGGCCGCCGCCGCTCTGCGCGGGACGGACTACTCGACCAGCCGCTCGATCTCGGTGACGAGGATGTCGCTCGCGCCCGCCCGCTTGACGTCGTTGATCGTCTCGAACACGTCGCTCTCGTCGACGACGGCGTGGACGGCGACGAGAGCTTCGTCCCCGTCGGCGATGTCCATGACCGTCGGCCCGCCCATCCCCGGAATCACGTCGCGCACGTCGTCCAGACTGTCCTCGGGGACGTTCATCATCAGGTAGCGCTTCCCGTCGGCGGCCAGCACCGACTCCAGCGCCGTGGCGATCTGTTGAACTTTCTCGTCGTCGGCGACGTCCTCGCGGGCGAACAGGCGGACCGAGCTGTCGAGCACCTCGTCGATGATCGCCAGCCGGTTGACCTTCAGCGTCGTCCCCGTGCTGGTGATGTCGACGATGGCGTCGGCCATCTCGACGTGGGGCGTGAGCTCGGTCGCGCCCGTCACCTCGACGATCTCGGGGTCGACGCCCCGGTCCTCGAAGTACCGGCGCGTGATCGTCGGGAACTCGGTGGCGACCTTCTTGCCGGCCAGGTCCTCGACCGCCTCGATGTCGCCATCCTCGGGCGCCGCCAGCACGAGTCGGCACTGCCCGAAGCCGAGATCGAGCAGCTCGGTGACGTTGTCCGGCTCGGCTTCCGAGATCTGGTCGTGGCCGGTGATGCCGACGTCGGCGGCGCCGTCGCTGACGTACTCGGGGATGTCCGCGGCCCGCGCGAACAGCAGCGTCACGTCGGGGTCGACGGTGTCGGCGTACAGCTTCCGGTCGGCGCCGTCGACGACGGGCAGCCCGGCGCGCTCCAGCAGGTCCAGCGTGGGGTCGTGCAGGCGACCCTTGTTGGGGACGGCGATTCGCATTTGCCGGTGATTCGCGGGCCGCGGTGAACTGTTTTTCGACCGAGCGACGGCGTTCGGCGGCCCCGGACCGGACGGATTAACACCGGCGCCCCCGAATCGACGCCCATGACTACGCTGCGGATCGCGGGCGGGCAGGTGCTCCGCCCCGACATGACGGTAGAGCGCGCGGACGTGCTGGTCGACCAGGACGCCGGCGAGATCTTGGAGGTCGGCGTCGAGGCCGGCGTGGGGGACGAACTGCTCGAAGCCGACGGCGGGCTGGTGATCCCGGGCCTCGTCAACGGTCACACCCACGTCGCGATGACGCTACTGCGGGGGTACGCCGACGACAAGCCGCTCGACGCCTGGCTCCAGGAGGACATCTGGCCGGTCGAAGCCGAGTTGACGGCCGAGGACGTCCGCGCGGGCGCCGAACTCGGCATCGTCGAGATGATCAAGTCCGGCACGACGGCCTTTTCGGACATGTACTTCCACGTCTCCGAGATCGCCGACGCCGTCGACGAGGCGGGCGTCCGGGCCGTGCTGGGCCACACCGCGATCACCGTCGGGAAGGACGAGGAGGGCGCCGAGGCCGACATGCAAGAGAGTCTCGACGTCGCGCTGGAGCTCGACGGCGCCGCCGACGGTCGAATTTCTACTACCTTTCAGCCTCACAGCCTGACGACCGTCGGCGAGGAGTACCTCCGAGAGTTCGTCCCGCGCGCCCGCGAGGCCGGCCTGCCGATGCACTTCCACGCCAACGAGACCGAAGGCGAGGTCGAGCCGATCGTCGACGAGCACGGCGAGCGCCCGCTCGCGTACGCCGACGGCATCGGCCTGCTGAGCCCGGAGAACTTCCTCGCCCACGGCGTCCACGTCGACGACGAGGAGATCGACCTGCTCGCCGACTCGGGGACGGGCGTGATCCACTGCCCGGCCTCGAACATGAAGCTGGCCTCGGGGATGGCGCCCGTCCAGCGCATGCTCGACGCCGGCGTCACGGTCGGGCTGGGCACCGACGGCGCGGCATCGAACAACGACCTGGACATGTTCGACGAGATTCGCGACGCGGCGATGCTGGGCAAGCTCGCCGCGGACGACGCGAGCGCGGTCGCGGCGGCCGACGCGGTCGGACTGGCGACGGCCGGCAGCGCGCAGGCCCTGGGGATCGACTCCGGTCGGATCGAACCCGGCGCGAACGCCGACCTCGCGGTCGTGGACCTCGCCGCGCCCCGCCTGACGCCGCAACACGATCTCGTGAGCCACCTCGCGTACGCCGTGAACGGCGGCGACGTCCGGCACACGATCTGCGACGGCGACGTGCTGATGCGGGATCGCGAGGTCCTGACGCTCTACGAGCCGCGGGTCCGGGACGCCGCCGCCGAGCGAGCCGACGCGCTGGTCGAGCGAGCGGGTGACGAGTGATTCGTCACCACGCAACTATTTGGAAAATAAACGAAGAGATGAGTTTTTAAACGTTACAACGATTTCTGCTTCGGTTTCGTCGCTGGGTGAACGGGGTGAACGAGAGACCCCCTTTATGCTTCGCTCCTGATATGGATGGGACGTGATGAGTCGGAAAACCCAACTGTTCGCGGTGCTCGGCGCGATCATGCTGATCGTGTCGATGGCGGCCCCGGCGGCCGCCGCGTCCGCGACGGTCCAAGAGGACGTCGACGAAGACAGCGACGACCTCGAGGACGCGGACGACAACGAGAGCGACGGCGACCTGAACGAATCGGACGACGACGACCTTGACAACGAGTCTGACGGCGACGAGGAGGAGTTGGATGACGAAGACGACGACGCCGAAGACGAAGAGGAGGAAGACGAGGAGGATGCCGATGACGACGACGCCGACGACGACGAGGACGGCGCGGCCGCTTCGGCGTCCAGCGACAACCTCACGATCTCGGTCACCAACGCCCCGTCGGTCGAGCTGACCGACGACGGCGAGGCGGCGGCCAACGCCACCGTCTCGGTGACGGTCGACGACGAGAACGCGTCCTACGAGGGCGCGGGCGAGTACACGACCGACGAGAACGGGACGGTCGCCCTTCCCTCGCCGAACGAGACGGTCGCGGTGACCGTCACCGGCGAGGTCGATAACCGCTCGGTCTCGGTGTCGACGACGCTCGGCACTGACGCGGCCGATAACTTCGGTCTGGAGGTCGCTTCGTTCGTCGCGTCGCTCCAGCAGGAGAACGTCAGCGGTCCGATGGGCCAGCAGGTCGCGGCCTTCGTGGTCGAGAACAACCCGGCTGCTGACAAGATCCCGGACCACGCGGGTCCCGGTAACCAGGGTCCGCCCGAACACGCCGGCCCCGGCGGCGACAAGCAGCCGGGTCCGCCCGCGGACAAGGGGCCCGGCGGCGACAAGGGTCCGTCCGACGACAAGCAGGGCCCGCCCGCGGACAAGGGCCCCGGTAGCGACGCCGACGAGGACTCCCAGCGCGGCCCGCCCGCTGACAGGGGCCCCGGCGGTGACGACGCGGACGAAGACGACGCGGACAGCGAACAGGACGACGATTCGGAGCAGGTCGACGAAGAGGTCGATAGCGAGGAAGACGATTCGGACGACGGCGACGAAGACGCTGACGGCGAAGACGCTGACGACGAGGACAGCGACGAGACGGCCTAAACGGCGACTTTTTTGCGACCGCGGTTTTCGACGCGTACGAACCGACCAGCAGCATCGCGACAGCGTCCCGCGTCGAGGTGCGTACCCGGCGCGCCGTTCGGTTCGCGTTTTCGTTCCGTTCGTGTAGGCCCGACTGCGCGTTCGAACTCGGTACCGAGATTCGGACCGCTGGACGATCGTTAGACCGAACCACATCCGACGAAACGAATGGAAAAAAGACCGAGCTTGAGCGCACGTAATCGGATGAATGTCCTGCTGTTCGGAACTTCGTGCAAATATTTGCGCCGATCGCCGTCGCTTTAGTACTATCTATGCAAGGAATGACCGAAGCAACATGGCATCCGAAAGCCTCACGTCCGACGAACGGGACGTACTCGCTCGCATCGAAGAGGAGGACGTCGACTTCCTCCGCCTGCAGTTCACCGACATTCTCGGCACTGTGAAGAACGTCTCCGTCACGGCCGACCAGGCCGAGAAGGCGTTCACCGAGGGGATCTACTTCGACGGCTCCTCGATCGAGGGGTTCGTCCGCATCCAGGAATCCGACATGCGTCTAGTGCCCGACCCCTCGACGTTCGCCGTCCTCCCGTGGCGGAACACCGAGAGCGGGAAGGCGGCCCGCCTGATCTGTGACGTCTACGACACGAAGACCGGCGAGCCGTTCAGCGGCGATCCGCGTCACGTGCTCAAGAGCGTCCTCGAGGAGGCCCAGGAGATGGGCTATACGGTCAACGCCGGCCCCGAACCGGAGTTCTTCGTCTTCGACAAGGACGAGGACGGCCGCGCCACCACCGAGACCCACGACGCCGGCGGCTACTTCGATCTGGCGCCCAAGGACCTCGCCTCCGACCTGCGCCGGGAGATCATCTACAACCTCGAGGACATGGACTTCGAGGTCGAGGCCTCCCACCACGAAGTGGCGGAAGGCCAGCACGAGATCGACTTCAAGTACGACGACGGCCTGACGACGGCCGACAACATCGCGACGTTCCGCTCGGTCGTCCGCGCCACGGCTGAAGTCAACGACGTCCACGCGACGTTCATGCCCAAGCCGATCGCCCACATCAACGGCTCGGGGATGCACACGCACCTCTCGCTGTTCACCGAGGACGGCGAGAACGCGTTCCACGACGCCGACGACGAGTTCAACCTCTCCGAGACCGCAAAGCAGTTCCTCGCGGGCATCCTCGACCACGCGCCCGCCGTCACGGCGGTCGCGAATCCGACGGTCAACAGCTACAAGCGCCTGGTGCCGGGCTACGAGGCGCCCGTCTACGTCGCCTGGTCGGACGTGAACCGCTCGGCGCTGATCCGCAAGCCGGCCGCGCGCGTCCCCGCGGCCAGCCGCGTCGAGCTGCGCTCGCCCGACCCGTCGTGCAACCCCTACCTCGCGCTCGCCGCCATGATCGCTGCCGGTCTGGACGGCGTCAAGCGCGAGCTGGACTGCCCCGACCCGGTTCGGGAGAACATCTACGAGTTCGACGCCGAGAAGCGCGAGGAGTACAGCATCGAGACGCTGCCGCCGAACCTCGGCGCCGCGATCGACGAGCTCGAGGACGACGAGGTCATCACGAGCGCGCTCGGCGAGCACGTCGCCGAGAAGTTCGTCGAGGCCAAGCAGGCCGAGTACGACGAGTACAAGGCCGAAGTCTCCGAGTGGGAGCACGACCAGTACCTCGAGACGTTCTGAGGCCGCTCTTTCGTTCGTCCGAGGTAGCGATCGGCTGACGCCGATCCGTTGCCTCCGCCGGGCGTGTCAGGCTCGCGTCGGCGGTGCCGTAGGGACTCCAGTGGACTGGCTACTCACGACACTGCGAGCGATCGGAACTCAGGCTTCCGAACGGGGGATCCTACGACGAAACGCCAAGTTCCGACGCGGGCCCACGAATTCCGGCGACCGCGCCCCGACGCCGCGTTCCGGCGACTGCGTCCCGACGCCGTTCCGGCCGCTACGGTTCGACGCCGCGCCCGCCCTTCGGTAGGGTTTTGGGCGCCCTGCTCCTTTCTCTCCGCATGAGCGACTACTCCCCGATCAGCGAGCACCTCGACGACGTCGAGGCCGCTCGCGAGGACGGGCACCGCAAGATGGACTGGGCGCGCCAGCACATGCCGATCCTCGCCGAACTCCGCGAGGAGTTCCGCGACGAGCAGCCCCTGGCCGGCGAGCGCGTCGGGATGGCGATGCACGTCGAGGCCAAGACGGCCTGCCTGGTCGAGCTGCTCGCGGAGGGCGGCGCCGACGTGGCCGTCACCGGCTGCAACCCCCTCTCGACCCACGACGACGTCAGCGCCGCGCTCGACGAGCACGAGCGGATCACCAGCTACGCCAAGCGCGGCGTCGACGACGAGGAGTACTACGCCGCCATCGACGCCGTCATCGAGTTCGAGCCCACGGTCACCGTCGACGACGGCGCCGACCTCATCTTCCGAATCCACCAGGAGTACCCCGAGCTGATCGACACGATCGTCGGCGGCTGCGAGGAGACGACCACCGGCGTCCACCGCCTGCGCGCGATGGACGACGACGACGCGCTGGAGTACCCCGTCTTCGCGGTCAACGACACGCCGATGAAGCGGCTGTTCGACAACGTCCACGGCACCGGCGAGTCCTCGCTGGCCAACATCGCCATGACGACGAATCTCTCGTGGGCCGGCAAGACGATCGTCGTCGCGGGTTACGGCGACTGCGGCCGCGGCGTCGCGAAGAAGGCCTCGGGCCAGAACGCCGACGTGATCGTCACCGAGGTCGAGCCCCGGCGCGCGCTCGAAGCCCACATGGAAGGCTACGAGGTGATGCCGATGGCCGAGGCCGCGAAGGAAGGCGACGTGTTCCTCACGACGACGGGCAACCGCGACGTGATCACGCGCGAGCACTTCGAGCAGATGGGCGACGGCGTCCTGCTGGCCAACGCCGGCCACTTCGACGTCGAGGTCAACCTCGACGATCTCTCGGATCTCGCGGTCGACACCTACGAGGCCCGCGACGGCGTCCAGACCTACGAGTTAGAGGACGGCCGTCGACTGAACGTGCTCGCCGAGGGGCGCCTCGTGAATCTCGCCTCGCCGATCGCGCTGGGCCACCCGGTCGAAGTGATGGACCAGAGCTTCGGCGTCCAGGCCGCCGGCGTCCGCGAACTGGTCGAGAACGGCGAGGCGTACGAGGCGGGCGTCCACGACCTGCCCGACGACCTCGACCGCGAGATCGCCGAGATCAAGCTCGCGGCCGACGGCGTCGAGTTCGACGACCTGAGCGACGAGCAGGCCGAGTACATGAACAGCTGGCAGCACGGGACGTAATCGCGGCGCCGAAACTCGATCGCGCTAGAATCGCTCTTTGATGTCGGTCGAGCCGCAGTCCGGGCAGACGAGATCGGGACCGTCCTGATTGAACGCTTCGCGACAGTCCTGGCACCGGTACTGTCCGGTCGTCATCAGTTCGCTGACGACCGCCGCCTCGTCGTCGCCCGGCCCGTCAGTTGTTGCGTCGTCGGATTCGTCAGTTGCACCGCCGGACGCCGTCTCCGCCGCGGCGTCCGTCGTGTCCGGTGCAGTGCTCGGCGCCGCCTCTTCGCCGGTCGACGCTTCCGCAGCGGCGTCCGACTGGACCGACTCGGCGTCGACGCTGTCGCCTGCGTCGTCGTTCGACCGCGGATCCAGCGGGTGCGAGCCCTCGGCGCGGTCGGGGTTCGCCAGGAGTTCGACGTCGTCCGAGTCACACTCCGGGCAGCGCGCGTGTCTCGGCGACCGGTTCGAGTTGAACCGTCCCTGGCAGCCGTTGCAGCGGTACTCCGGGGGGTCGGAGCTGTCGCCGCCGCCCGTGAGCGATTTTCGGATGCGATCCTGGAAACCCATACTGTGACGACAGTTGTCGTGAACCATAGTTAATATAACTTATAGTTAGCGCCTGGACGACCGTTCAACTATCCGTAGCCAGTCGGTAATTATGGATCAAAACAACATGGCGGCACCGGCGCCGCGGCGTCAGTCGTCGGCCGCCGCGGCGTCGTCGGTCTCGGGAGCGGCCGTCTCCGGCGCGTCTTCGTCGTCCTCGACGACGCGCTGGTCCCAGTTGCCGACGAGGAACCAGGTCCCGACGAGCACCGCCGCGGCGACGTGGGAAAAGGCGATGCCCCACCAGACGCCGGTCGCGCCCATCCCAAGCAGCGCGACGAACGCGAGCGTCGGCGGGATGCGCAGCCCCCACTGGGAGAGCGTCGAGAAGATGAACGCGGTACGGGTGCTGCCGGCGCCCCGGAACCCGGCGTTGAGCACGTGAAACAGGCCCATGAACACGTACGTCGGGCCGATGATCTTGAAGTAGTCCGTCCCCATCGCGACGACCGTCGCGGCGTCCTCGCCCCGAATGAACACCCGGACGAGCGGCTCGGCGAAGAGGAACGCAAGAAGGCTAAACACCGAGAGGACGCTGACGATGATACCGGCACTCAGCAGGACGGCCGTGCGCGCCCGGTCGTTCTTCCCGGCGCCGAGGTTCTGGCCGACGGCCGTCTCGGTGCCCTGCGCGAGGCCGACCGCCGGGAGGTAGACCAGCGTGTTGATCCGGTTGCCGATGCCGTAGGCGGCGACGGCGTCGGCGCTCACGAGGCCGACCAGCGCCGTCATCCCGGTGTAGGCCAGCGATTCAGCGCTCTTTTCGAGCCCGGAGGGGCCGCCGACGTCGAGGATCTTGCGGACGACCGAGAGCTCCGGTTTCAGGTCCGACAGCGCCAGCGAGATGCCGACGCGGCCGGTGAACAGCATCCAGAGTCCGATCATCGCCGCGACGCCGCGCGAGAAGACGGTGGCGACCGCGGCGCCCTGGACGCCGAAGCCGGTGAAGCCGGTCGCGTCGAACAGCGCGGCCTCTAGCCCTTCGAGGCCGGCCCACGCGAACAGCGGGTTGCCGTCGAACCCGAGGATCAGGAACGGGTCGAGCACGATGTTGAGCGCGACGCTGACGCCCATCAGGTACAGCGGCGTCGTCGTGTCGCCCCAGCCCCGCAGGACCGCCTGGAAGATGAAGAAGCCGAACATGAACACGACGCCGACGAAGAACGTGCGCGTGTACTCGACCGCCAGTGCGTGGACGACCGTGCCCGGTTCGGTGCCGACGACCGGCAGCAAGGTCGGCGCGAGCGCGTAGCCCAGCGCCGCGAGCGCCACCGAGGTCAGCGAGACGAACGTGATCGTCTGACCGGCGACGCTGGCGACCCGGTCCTCGTTGCCGGCGCCCTTGTGCTGGGCGACCAGCACGGTGCCGGCGACGGTCAGCCCGCTCCCGAGGCTGATCATCAGGAACGAGAAGGGCAGCGCGAACCCGAGTGCGGCGACCGGGTCGGCGCCCAGACGGCCGACGAAGAACGTGTCGACGAGGTTGTACGTGACCTGTAGCAGCTGCGAGGCGACGATCGGGAGCGTCAGCGACAGCAGCGGCTTCAGCATCGGCCCCTCGGTGAGCTCGACCGAGCGGTCCTCAGGCACGGCGATCACCCGACGCGGGCGGCCGCTGCTCGACGGTGGCGGGACGACGATTCACTCTCACGCCGCGGCGTCCCCCGTTCGCTCGTCCTCGACCAGCAGCTCCCGGATCAGCAGCTCCTCGATCCCGGCTATCGCCTCCTCGCAGGGGGCGTCCTCGCCGAGGATCACGTTGTGGGACTGGGCGCCCTCGATCGCCGAGCGAAAGAGGGCGGCGAAGTGCTCGGGATCGACCTCGCGGAATCGGCCCTGTTCGATGCCGTCGCGGACGATATCAGCGATGTGCTCGCGCCAGACGGCGTCGTTGCGCGCGAGCTGCTCGCGGAGCGCCTCGTCGTAGGGCGCCTGCGCCCGGAGCTCCAGGAGAGCGGTGTGGAACTCGTCGACGCCGTTGTCGCCGGTGCCCCCGACGACCAGCTCGGCCAGCCGGAGCAGGCGATCGGCGGGATCGGCGTCCGGATCGTCCTCGAGGTCGTCGAGAAAGTCGTCCAGAATCGTCTCCAGGCAGGTCGCCAGCAGGTCCTCCTTCGAGTCGAAGTGGTAGTGGATCAGCGACGTGCTCTTGTCGAACTCCTCGCCGATCGCCGCCATCGTCAGGTCGGCGTAGCCGTGCTCGTACAGCGCCGTGAACGTGGCGTCGACGATCTCGTCCCCGGTGGTCATAGTTGATTGAGTGGTCAATCAATATTTAAAGGCTGCGTTCGGGGTCGCGGTTTCGCTATTCCGATCGGGTTCGTCGCCCAGAACTAGAGACGCATCTCCGCTACCGGCACCGCTCGCCCCGTCACTGGGGACTACTCCTCGTCAGTCACCGGGCGCACGTCGCGGGATCCGCAGATCGGGCAGTGGACGAGCGACGGGTCGTGACAGGTTCGGAACACCTGCCGGCACGCCCCGCAGCGGAAGGGGCGGGCGCTCGCCTCGTCCCCGCCGTCGTCCTCGCGGTCCGTACTCATCGGTGTTTCCCGATCTGTTGCCGACGGTAATTAATATGTCTCATTCTATGTATAAGGATGGAGTTGATATTTTCCGATCGCGGAGCAATTCAAACGTCCCGTCGGCGGAGCCCCGCGAGCGGCGTCCGAACGGACGCGCTGGCGGCTTCCGGACCGCCGTTCGATTTCCATACAGTAAGGTGGGTCGACAACGTACGCCCGTCGATGGCAGAGCCACTCCGCGTCGCCGCGGGCGAGCGATCGGCCGAGGAACTGCTCGACGCCCTCGAGGACGGCCGCCGGGTCGTCGTCGAGACGGAGATGTTCGGCGGGTCCCACGAGGTGACGCTGCGCCACGACGGCGACGTCTACTACTGCGACACGCCGACGACGCTGCACCGACACGAGTCGTCCGACGGGATGCGCGAGTGCATCCTGAAAAACGGGTACGGGGCGGAGGAGTAGCTTCTCCGACCGCGCGATTGCACGCTGGCGGCGTGTAGCCGGTTTTATCGTTCTCGGTGTCCCATACGTTCCCATGAGCGACGCCGCCCAGCCGGACATGGTCTCCCTGATGGAGAACGCCGATCCGGCCTTCGAGGACGTGATGACCTGCGTGTTCGGCATCCAGGACCACGAGACCCGCACCTACCTCGCGCTACACGACCGCCCGGGCAGCACCGTCGAGGAGCTGGCCGACGCCCTGGAGCGCGACCGGAGCAACGTCAACCGGTCGCTGTCGACGCTGCTCGAGGCCGGCCTCGTCGAACGCGAGCGCCGCCTGCTCGATTCGGGCGGGTTCGTCTACCAGTACACGGCCGTTCCGCTACCGGAGGCCAAGGAGTTGCTCCACGACGCGCTCGACGCCTGGTCCGAGACCGTCCACAGCGCGATCGACGAGTTCCCCGACGACTGCTGACCCGGCGCCCCCTCGCCGCGGCGTCGAGACGCCGCGCCGGATTTTGTGGTCGGGACGCTCCGCTACGGCGTCGACGCGACCGCCAACGCGTACGTACGCACTTCTCCCGGCTGCCGAGCGAACAGCTCCGCCGCCCGCGCGGGCGTCACGACGTTCCCGCTCCCGAAGTACGGCATCGCGACGACCGCCCCGACGCCGTCGAGCCACGCCGGGCGGCTGCTGTCCGCGCTCTCTCCGCTCCCGGACCACCCCGCGGCCGCGCCGTCTCCGAACAGCACCTCACGGTCGATGCCGCTGAACAGGACCGCGTCCGGCGACCCCGTCGACACGAACGCGGCCTCGCCGGGCCGAGTCAGGTTGCCGACGCGGAGTTCGGCGCCGACCGTCTCGGCGTCCGGCAGCCCGTCGCCGAGGACCCACAGGTCGAATCGGTCTCCCGGGGCGATCGGACGCTCCGCCTCGGCCGCTTCGGCGTCCGCGAGCCGGCGGCGCAGGCTCGCCCGCTCCTCGCCCAGTAGCGCGCCCACCGACCCGCCGCCGTCGGCGTCGACCGGGACCGAGAACCGCACCGTCTCGCCCGGCGCGAGCCGGCGGTCGACGCGCTCGCGCCCCAGCGCGGCCGCGGAGTGCTCGCCCGCCTGCATCGTCGCAGCGACGTCGGCGTCCGTGAGGTGCGCGGCCGGATCGGACGGGACGACCACGGCCTCGACGAGCGGCGTCGCGTCGGCGTCCGCGCCGGTTTCGATCTCGATGTCGAGCCGATCGCCGTCGAGATACCGCTCGCGGCCGAGCGCCCGGATCGTCTCGGCGCCGGCGTCGGCGTACGGCGCGGCGCCGTCGAGATACGTCCCGACGTCGCCGACGAAGCGCCAGTCTCCGTCGTCCGCACCGCTCCGGAGTCTGATTCGGTGATCGTAGAAGCCGGCGTCGGGACAGCGCAGCCAGAGGTCGAACCGGTCGTCGGCGTCCTCGCTTCGTGCGGACGCCGTACCGTCGCTGGCGTCCCCCGGCGCGGCGCCGGCACCCCCCATCGCGGCCCTGGCGTCGGCCGTCGCGGCCCACGCGTACCGGTAGCGGTCGCGGGCGACGGTGAACGTGCTCGCTCGCTGTTGGCCCGCGGCGGCCGATCCTTCGGGATTGGGCACCAGCGGATCGAACCCCTGCTCGGTCGGGACGTACGCGGTGCGGGCGTACCAGCCGACGCCGTCGGCGCCGGCGTCGAGCGCCGCGCGGTGGTCCATCCGGAGCGACTGCCGGCTCGGCGTGTGGCCCGGGTTGATCGTGTGGGACTGGCCCATGTAGTAGACGTCGCCGCCGCGGAGCCCCGTTTTCGCGTTCGAGACGAGGCTCCGGACCGCATCGTTCGCGGGCTCGGGCCCGACGTCTTTCTCGTACCAGCCGCGGTAGTAGTCCGCGAACGCGAAGTCGGGCGGGGTCCCCTGGCGGTGGAGGTCGTCCAGCAGGCGGGCGAACACGTGGGGCTGCTTCGAGTCGACGACGTAGGGGAAGTGGACGAACACGCCCACGTCGATCTCGGGATCGATCTCGCGGGCGGCCCGCCGCTGGGCGGCGAACACGGCCGGGCCGTACGTTCGGAGGTTGTCGACGGCCTCGTCGTCCCACTTTTCGTCGGACCACCCGCCCATCACCGGCGCCTCCTGCCAGGGGATGAGCTTCCCGCCCGCCTCGAACTCGCCGTAGGCCTCGACCGCCCGCCGGATCCCTTTCAGGTTGCGCTCGCGGGCCTCTCGGCTCGCGGCGAACTCGTCGGCGGTCACGTCGGTCAGCACGCCGGCGTGGAGCCACGCGGGCACGTCGAAGCGGTCGGCCGTCGCGAGCCCCTCGCGGAGGTTCTCGATCGCGCCCGACGCCTTCGGATCCGGGATCGCGAGGATCGCCGCCAGATCGCGCCGGGCGGCGAACGCGAGCAGGTTCTCCCGGATCGGCGCGTCGGCCAGCAGCGAGCCGCTGAGCCACACGAAGTCCGAGTCGCTGCCTCCCTCGTCGCCCCTCTGGGCTTCCGCCGGGATGTCGTCCCACCCCTGACAGCCGGTGAGGGTGCTCGTCCCGGCGACTCCCGCGAGGTACGTCCGCCGATCCAACGCGCTTCCGCGCTCCGTCTCCTCTCCCATACGCGTCACACGTCCACGAACCGACGCTTCACTGTGCGGGGTCGACCCTTCTTTGGGCTGCGCGACGAAGACTCTCGTATGGCCGACGACGCAACCGAACATCCTACCTGCGACCGCCGGAGCTGCGACGAGCGAGCCGCGTTCGTCGTTCTCGAACGGTATCTCGAGGACACGGGGAAGGGTCCCGTCGAGGCCCAGACCGTCCTCTGCCGGGCCCACACGGACGAGGAATCGCCGGTGAACCTCGACGCGGCGTACTCCGACTACGTGTTCCGCGTCGAGCCGATCTCGGAGGCCGCGCTCGACGCCGCGGCGTGACACCCCCGACGCAAAACCCGCTCTCTTTTCCCCCCGGGCCCCTTGCACACCGACAATGAGTCTCGAACTCGACGCGCCCGCCGAGGCCGCACCGGACGTCGCCGACGACGGCGTCTGGCTGGCCTGTATCGAGTGCGACAACGTCCTCGCGCCGTTCGACGACGTCGTCTACACCTGTCCCGACTGCGACAGCCTGCTGGAGGTGCGTTACGCCGACCTGCCGACCTTCGACGACTTCGAGGGCCGGGGCGTCTGGCGCTACGACGACGCCCTGCCCGTCGAGATGGGCGTCACCATCCAGGAGGGCGACACGCCGCTGTACTCCGTGCCCGATCTGGAAGAGGAGACCGGCGTCGAGCATCTCCACGTGAAACACGAGGGGATGAACCCGACGGGCAGCTTCAAGGATCGCGGCATGACCGTGGGCGTGCAGGTCGCCAGCGAACTCGGCGTCGACCGGCTGGCCTGCGCTTCCACTGGAAACACCAGCGCCGCGCTGGCCGCTTACGGCGCCCGCTCGGAACTGGAGACGCTCGTACTCTTGCCGGCGGGGAAGGTTGCCGCCGGAAAGGTCGCGCAGGCGAGCCTTCACGGCGCGCGGATCCTCGAAGTCGACGGCAACTTCGACACCTGCCTCGACATCGTCCAGGATCTGGCGGGGATGGGCGAGGCGTACCTGCTGAACTCGCTGAACCCCTTCCGACTGGAGGGCCAGAAGACGATCGGCCTCGAAATCTTGGAGCAGTGCAAGTCTCGTACCGGCGAGTTCCCCGACCGGATCGTGCTCCCCGTGGGGAACGCCGGCAACACCAGCGCGCTGTACAAGGCGTTCCGCGAGCTCGTCCAGGCCGGCGAACTCGACGAGACGGAGGTGCCCAAGCTCACCGGCGTCCAGGCCGAGGGCGCCGCGCCGATGGTCGAGGCGATCGAGGAGGGCAACGACGAGATCCACCGCTGGGACGACGTCGAGACGCGCGCGACGGCCATCCGCATCGGCAACCCGGTCAACGCGCCGAAGGCGATCCCCGGCATCCGCGAGACCGACGGCACCGCCGTCGCCGTCTCCGACGAGCGGATCACCGACGCCCAGCGCTCGCTCGCCGAGGAGGGCGTCGGCGTCGAACCCGCCAGCGCGGCGTCGATCGCGGGCCTCCGGAAGCTCCGCGACCGCGGCGTCGTCGACGCCGACGAGAACGTCGTCTGCCTGACGACCGGACACCTGCTGAAGGATCCCGACGCCGCGGCGGCGGCGGGCGCCGACCCCGAACCGGTGCCGGGCGACACTGAGGGTGTTCTAGAGCACCTCGACTGATCTGCCGATTGGGGGCACTCTCGTCCCCGCAACTGCCCCGCTGCGCCGCCGGATGCCGCGCGTCGGACGCGCGTCTCACATAATTTTTCATTATAGTATCTCGTGGGTTTCGGTCGTCCGATGTCGCTCAACGACCCCTCTCTCGACGGCCAGATCGACACCCCGCTCGATGGCACGGATGGCCCCTCGATCGGCGAACGCACTGGGACGGCGCCGAACTCGACCGTCGACGCTGACGGTCGGCGATCGCGGGCGGCGATCCGGACCGAGAATCGGCTGCTGCGAGCGCGCGCAGCGGCGCTCGAACGAAAACTGAGAGACGATCGCGAGGAGCGCCGGCGCGTGACCGAGCGCTACGAGGCGTTGTTGTCCGAGCGCCGCGGCGGCGGCAGGGCCGCCGAGCGCGCGCCCGTCGAGTCCGCGGAACCTCATTCGGGCTCGGCGACTCGCGGATCGAAAATCCTGACCGCGGTTCGGAACTGGCTGGCCCGACGCTGACCCCGGCCCCCTCCGCTGTCGCTTCTACGCCGACTGCTCGATCGCGAACTCGAAGCGCGCGCCGCCGGAAGACTCGCTTCGCTCGTCTTCCGAGGATCGCGACCCGTCGGTTCCCTCACCGCCGTCCTCGGCGTCGGTCACCCCGACGGTCCAGCCGTGGGCGTCGGCGAGCGTCCGGACGATGTAGAGGCCGAAGCCGGTGCCGTCATCGGAATTGGTGTATCCCTGCTCGAAGATGCTGCCTTTCTCGTCGTCGGGGATGCCCGGGCCGTCGTCTTCCACGAAAAAGCCCGTCTCCGTCCGTCCGACCGTGACGGTGACGGGATCGTCCGGAGTGTGCGCGTGTTCCACGGCGTTCCGAAAGAGGTTCTCCAGTAGTTCGACGAGCCGATCCGGGTCTGACTCGATCGACCCCACGTCGTCCTCGACGGAGAGTGTCGCGGCGCCGCCGTCGATCGCCTGCCAGGCGTCGTAGGCGACCCGCGACAGCGAGACGCGCTCGGTTTCGCCGACGATCTGGCCCTGTCGGGCCAGCGTCAGCAGCTCGTCGGTCAGCCGGTCCATCCGGTCGAGCGCCCACTCGATCTCCGCGACGATCTCCTCGTCGGCGTCGACCTGCCCGAGGTAGCCCCGGGCGACCGACAGCGGGTTGCGCAGGTCGTGGGAGACGATGCTGGCGAACTCCTCTAGCCGCTCGTTCTGGTTGGCCAGATCCCGCTCGCGCTCGCGGAGCGCCTCCTCGCGGGCCGCCCGGTCGAGCGCCGCCTCCATGTTCGCCGCCAGCACCGCCGCGAGCTCGACGCCGAACTCGCTGAACGTGCCGCTGGTCGAGGCGAAGCCCAGCACGCCGTGCTCGCCCAGCGGCAGGGTCACGGCCACCGGATCGGCGTCGACGTCGCCGCCCGCGTCGCCGGCGGCCTCGACGACCGAAACCTCGCCCGTCTCGTCCGGCCGATCCTCGATGAACTGCGCCCGCCCCGTCTCGTAGGCCCGCCGGAACCACTCGTCGTATCGATCGACGAGCGCGACCTCCGTCGCGTCCGTCGATCCGGCCGCGTCGTCTGCATCGGACGCGTCGACCGCGGCGTCGGACGCGTCGGTCGCAGCCGTTTCGGCGTCGGGCAGCTCCTCCGTCAACTCGATCGGGCTGTCAGTGTCGACCGGTTCGACGGGGAAGTCGGCTTCCCTCGACTCGCCGGGCGTTCCCTCGTCGTCCACTCCTCGCCCGCTCGCGACCGGCGCCAGGCCCGCGTCGTCGGTCAGCGCCACCTCGACGACCGGCAGGTCGGGGATCTCCTCGGCGATGTCGACGGCGATCTCGGCGATCTCCCGTGCGGTCTCCGTCGCGACCAGCTCCCGGCTGGCGGCGTGGAGCGCGTTCATCATCTCCTCTTGTCGGTGCTGTTCGGTGACCTCGCGGGTCGTCCCGATGATGCCGACGACGTCGCCGTCGCTGTCGTAGCGGGGCGCCTTCGTCGTCGACATCCAGCGATCGCGACCCGCTTCGTCGACGAAGTGTTCGACTTTGTTGATGACCGGTTCCTCGTTCTCCATGATCGCCTTTTCTTCCTCCCACAGGGAGTCCGCGTGCGAGGGCGGGAACAGTTCGTAGTCGGTCAGCCCGATCATCTGCTCGCGGGTGAACCCGTACTCCTCGGCGGCGGCCGCGCTGGCGTCCGCGATCCGGCCCGTGTCGTCCTTGATGAACACCTGATGGGGGAGATACTCCATCAGCGAGTTCAGCTGCTCGCCCTCGGTCTGGAACGAGGTGCCGTCGCCGGCGACGTCGCGGATACGCCGGACGACCGCGATCGGGAACTCCTCGTCGATCTGCACCTCCGGGCCCGCGGTGATCACGTCGGCCGCGCCGGCGTCGAGGCCGGCCCTGATGTCGCCGTCGTCTGGATCGCGAACGACGATCAGGAACGGGACGTCCGGCAGGTAGATTCTGGCCGCTTCCAGCTGTTCGAGCCCGTCGACGCCGGCCTCGTCGTGATCGAGGACGACAGCGCAGTCCGGTTCGACGTCGGCGTCGGCCACCGCGGCCGGTTCGGACACCGTCTCGACCGTGACGTCGTCGGCCTCGGCCCGGAGCGACCGCTCGACCTCGCGGAGATCGCCGACCGGGTCGATCAGAAGTACGTTCATTTCTGTCGTGCGATCCCTCGCGCAAATTCAGTTCCTACCCGTTCGTACGTCTCACTCAAAACAGTAACGGCGGATCCCGCAGGTCGGTTCGACGGTCGTCGTCGTCGGGTCATGTGGGGTGCCCGCTGTCGACGCCGGGCGAGCGTTTCCCGCGCTCGACGCCGGTGATCTCGAAGCGCGCGCCGGTCGGATCGGCGTCGGCGAGCTCGACCGCCCAGTCGTGGGCGTCGGCGAGCGTCCGGACGATGTAGAGGCCGAAGCCCGTGCCGTCGTCGGCGTTGGTGTAGCCCTGCTCGAAGACGGTTTCTTTTTCGCTATCCGGGATCCCCGGGCCGTCGTCCTCGACGAAAAAGCCGGACTCTAGCGGGCCGACCGT
Organism: Natronoarchaeum mannanilyticum; assembly: GCF_039522665.1. Taxonomy (NCBI): domain Archaea; kingdom Methanobacteriati; phylum Methanobacteriota; class Halobacteria; order Halobacteriales; family Natronoarchaeaceae; genus Natronoarchaeum; species Natronoarchaeum mannanilyticum. The sequence continues at coordinate 1,113,291 of NZ_BAAADV010000001.1, read as the reverse complement.
GATGGTGACCGGATCGTCGGCGCTGTGGGCGTGCTCGATCGCATCCTGACGAGCCTGCGAGTCAGGGCTCGTCGAACCGTGTTCGACGGCGTTCCGAAAGAGGTTCTCCAGCAGCTCCAGCAGCCGGTCGCGATCCGCGGCGACCGTTCCGACGTCGTCCTCGACGGCCAGCGTCGCGGCGCCGGTGTCGACGCCCTGCCAGGCGTCCCAGGCCGCGCCCGACAGCGAGACGCTCTCGGTGTCGCCGACGATCTGGCCCTGTCGGGCCAGCGTCAGCAGCTCGTCGGTCAGCCGGTCCATCCGGTCGAGCGCCCAGCGGACCTCCTCGGCGCTGTCGTCGTCCTCGTCGAACATCTCGGCATACCCCTGCGCGACCGACAGCGGGTTGCGCAGGTCGTGGGAGACGATGCTGGCGAACTCCTCTAACCGCTCGTTCTGGCGGGCGAGCTCGCGCTCGCGCTCGCGGATCGCCGCCTCGCGGGCCGCCCGGTCGAGGGTGGCCTCGACGTTGGCCGCCAGCACTTCGGCGAGTTCGACGCCGGCGTCGTCGAACGTGCCGCTGGTCGAGGCGAAGCCGAGCACGCCGTGCTCGCCCAGCGGGAGCGCGACCGCGATCGGATCGACGCCGTCGGTCACCTCCGACTTGGCGTAGCCGACGACGGCGCCGGGATCGTCCTCCGATAACGAGACGACGTACTGGCCGACGCCCGATTCGTAGGCCCGGCGAAACCACTCCTCGTAGCGTTCGAACACGGACGCGGACTCGTCGGTGTGGCCGGTCGCCGCCGTCTCGAGGTGCTCCGCCTCGTCGTCGTACAGGACGACCTCCAGCACCGGCAGGTCGGGGATGTCGTCGGCGATGTCGACGGCCGTCGCCGCGATGTCGTCGCGGGTCTCGGCGGTCACCAGATCGCGGCTGGCGGCGTGGAGGGCGTTGACCATCACCTCGCGGCGCTTCTGTTCGGTGACGTCCCGGGCCGTTCCGATGATGCCGACGACGTCGCCGTCGCTGTCGTAGCGGGGCGCCTTCGTTGTCGACACCCAGTGGTCCTGACCGTCCTCGACGTAGTGTTCGACCCGGTTGATGATCGGCTCCTCGGTCTCCATGATCTCCTGTTCTTCCTCGTAGAGCTCGCGACCGAGTTCGGTGTCGAACAGGTCGTGGTCGGTGAACCCCTGGATCTCCTTCTGAGTGGGCTCGTGTTCGTGCATCGCCACGTTGCTCATCGCGGCGATCCGCCCGACGTCGTCCTTGATGAACACCTGGTGGGGGAGATACTCCATCACCGAGTTCAACAGCTCGCTGTCGGTCTGGAACGACTCGCCCATGTCGGCGGCGTGACGGACGCGTCGGGTCAGCAGGAGGGGAAAGTCCTCGTCGGACTCCCGGTTGCCGCCGGTGCCGACCGCGAGCACGTCTGCCGCGCCCTCCTCGAGCGCTCGCTGGGTGAAATAGGCCCGGGGGTCGATCACGAACACGACGACCGGGACGTCCCCGACGCGGTCCTCGACGTCGTGGAGCAGTTCGATCCCGTCGACGCCGGCGTCTTCGTACTCCAGGACGACGATACAGTCGGGATCTACGTCCGTCTCGGAAACCGCCGCGGGCGACTCGACCGTCCCGACGGTGATCGTCGGGTCTTCGCCCACGAGCGCCTCTTCGACCCTGCCCATCGCGTCGGCGGGGTCGACGAGGAGGACGGTCATCGGTTCGCGATCGGACGCCATCAATAGTCAGCTACCCTATTTTTAGCCCACCGTAAAAACACTGACGCCCGTTGTGAACGTCTCACGGGGTGTTGATAACGCCAAAAGCGATGGTGAACGGTAACTGGCCCGCGGTCGGCAGTCGCTACTCGTCGCGCCCGTCGAGGGTGATCTGGCGCACCTCGATGATGCGCTCGTCGGCCTCCAGACTGTCCTGAACCTCCTGCGGGACGGGGCCGTCGAGGTTGTACACCGACAGGGCCTCGCCGCCGATCGTCTCGCGGGCGTTGAACATCCCCGCGATGTTGATGTCGGAGTCGCCGAGCACGCTCCCGATGTGGCCGATCACGCCGGGGGCGTCCTCGTTGCGCGCGACCAGCATGTGGCCGTAGGGGATCGCGTCGACGCGGTAGCCGTCGATCCGGACGATCCGCGGATCGTCCCCGGCGAACAGCGTCCCGTCGACGCTGATCTCTTTGTCGCCGTCCTTCGCCGTGACGGTGACCAGGCTCTGGAAGTCCTCGGCCTGGCGGGTCTTAGTCTCGGTGACGTCGACGCCGCGCTCGTCGGCGATCTTCGGCGCGTTGACCGCGTTGACCTGCCACTCGAGGGGCTCGAACACGCCCTTGAGCGCGCTGGCGGTGATCAGCTCGACGTCCTCCTCGGCGATCTCGCCCTCGTAGCGCACCTCGATCTCGGCGATGCGGTCGCCCAGCAGCTGGGCGGCGATCTTGCCGGCGGTGTCGGCCAGTTCGAGGTACGGCTCGACGCGGGGGAACGCGCTCTCGTCGATCGAGGGGGCGTTCAGCGCGTTGATCACCGGCTCCTCGCGGAACGCGGCGACGACCTGGTCGGCCGTCGAGACGGCGACGTTCTCCTGGGCGGCCTCGGTGCTGGCGCCGAGGTGGGGCGTCACGATGACGTCCTCGACGTCGAGCAGCGGGTTGTCCTGCGAGACTGGCTCCTCGGCGAACACGTCGACCGCGGCGCCGGCCATGACGCCGTCGTCGACGGCCTCGGCGAGCGCTTCCTCGTCGACGACGCCGCCGCGCGCGCAGTTGACGAGGTAGCCCCCCTCGAGCTGGGCGAGCTCCTCGTCGCTGATGAGGTTCTCCGTCTCGTCGGTCAGCGGGACGTGGACGGTCAGGAAGTCCGCGCGTTCGAGACACTCGTCGAGGTCGACGAGCTCGGCGCCGAGCTGGTCGGCCCGGTCCTGGCTGATGTAGGGGTCGTAGGCGACCAGATCCATGCCCAGGGAGTCGAGCTTCTTGGCGACCTCCTGGCCGACGCGACCGAGCCCGACGACGCCCAGCGTCTTCTTGTTGACCTCGGTGCCGAGGTAGTCGCCCTTGGCCCACTCGCCGCCCTTTAGGCGGGCGTGGGCCTGCGGGATCGAGCGGGCCGTCGCGAACGCCATCGCGACGGTGTGCTCGGCGGCCGCCCGGACGTTGCCCTCCGGCGCGTTCGCGACGATCACGCCGTGGTCGGTGGCGGCGTCGATGTCGATGTTGTCGACGCCGATGCCCGCGCGCCCGACGATGACGAGCTCCTCGGCGGCCTCGAACACCTCCTCGGTCACCTCGGTGCCCGAGCGGACGATCATCCCGTTGGCGTCCGAGACGGCGTTCAGCAGGGCGTCGCCCTCGACGTCGTAGGCTGTCTCTACCTCGTAGCCCGCCTCGCGGAGCCGCTCCAGGCCGGCGTCCGCGATCGGGTCGGTCACGAGTACCTTCATACGAGTTCGATGCGAGGGGTCGGGGATAACCCTTTCTTCATCGGGACGACCGAGCGGATCCGGCGTTCGGGCGCCGACGCGGCGTCTCGACGCCGCGGTCGCGGCGGCGTCCGTCTCGGATCCGCGTCGCGGTCGCGGTGGCGGCGGCGTCGCCGAGTCGACGCGATTTCGGCGTCGCCCCGCCGCTCAGAGCGTGATCAGCGCGGCGCCGACGACGATCAGCGCGGCGCCGGCGACGACGCCCTTCGTCACGCGCTCGAACTCGCGCAGCAGCGCGGCCGCGAAGATCACGGTGAAGAGCGGCGCGGTCGCCACCAGCGGATCGACGAGCGCGACCCGTCCGGATTCGAGACCGAGTGCGGCCATCAGCGACAGCATCGCGACGGTCGTCAGCAGGCCGCTGGAAGCGAAGTACGCATAGGTCTCTCGCGGCCGCGCCAGCACGTTCGCCCGTCCCCGCGCGGCGACGACGTAGGCCGCCAGCGCGATCATCCCGGCGGTCTCGTTGAGCGCGACGGCTTCGAGCGCCGTGATCGGCGACTCCAGCAGCCCGTACCGGCGGGCGACGTTGGCGACCCCGAACGTCGCGGCGGCCGCCAGCGGCCACGCCAGGTCGCGGGGCTCCCAGCCCTGCAGGTCGCCCCCTTTCGAGATCGTCAGCACGGCGAGCCCGCCGACCAGCACGACGATCCCGGCGATCGTGAGCGGGCCGACCGGCTCGCCCAGCGCGACGAGCGCCACCAGCGTCGCGAACAGCGGGCGCGTACTCAGGACGGCGTTGTTGAGGCTCGCGCCCACCCGGTCGACGCCGACGAAGATGACGATCCGGCCCAGCGCCGTCCCGACGACGCCGGCGCCGACGAACACCGCCAGGATCTCCGGTGTCAGTCCCGAAAAGGCAGATCCGCCGCGTAGCGCCGCGATCGCCGTCCAGTAGAACGCGACCTCGACGATCACGACCACCAGCGACGCCTGGACCGAACCGCCGCCCGCGGCCATCCCGCGCTTGTCGAAGATCGGCGTCAGGCCCCACAGCACCGCCGGGAGCAGCGCGAGCGCGATCGGGTTCGTGAGCGGTGCCGTCACGCTACCGCTCGTCGTGGGCGTTCTCGTCGATCGCCATGCCCGTCGTGACGATCGCCTGCATCCCCTCCTCGACCGTGAGATCGACGTCGTGGATGCGCTCGGTCGGGATGCTCAGCAGGTGCCCGCCCATCACGGGGTTGGGCGCCATCGGGACGAACAGGGTCTGCATCTCATCGTAGCCCGCGGCGTCCTCGACGGCGGCCGGCGACTCGGCGGTCAGGAACGCGATCGCGAAGCTCTCCTGCTGGGGGAACTCCACGAGCTTGACCTCCCGGAAGCTCTCGGTGTCGCCCTCGACCATCACCTCGCTCATGCGGTCGACGCTGCTGTAGATCGAGCCGATCCCCGGCAACTCCCCCATGACGGCGTCGATGCGCCTGCCGAGCCCGGTGTTCGGGCCGTGCTGGGCGGCCAGTCCGACAGCGAGGATCAACCCGAGAAAGACGGCCGCGGCGATGCCTTCCCGCACGAGCGACCGCATCTCGGAGGCCGGGCCGAACACGCCGAGCAGATCGACCAGCGGCGACAGCGCGTTCGCCACGAAGTTGAAGGCCCACAGCAACACCAGCACCGTCACGACGAACGGGACGATGATGGCGATTCCCGAGATCAGTGCCTGCTGGAGGTCCTGTCGAACCTCGGCGCCGTCGGGCGCCGGCTCGACGATCTCGTCGACGTCAGGTCTGGACATACCCCCAGTTGTGTCCGAACCCCGAAATGCGTTGCCGGGGCTCGGTAGCGAGTGCCGTACCCCATCCGAGACCGACGCTCGATGCCGACGCGCCGCGATCGGGATCCGCGATCGAGCGCCGCCGCTCGACGCCGAAAGCGGACGTTTTTCAACCCCGCTCCGCCAACCCGAGAGCAATGACGCTTGTCGCGTTCGACTTCGACGGCACGCTCTCGGACTCCGAGATGACCGTGCTGCTGGGCGAGCAGTACGACGTCGCCGACCAGATGGAATCGATCACCGAGCGGGCGATGAACGACGAGATCGACTACGCGACCAGCCTGCGCGAGCGCGCCGCGCTGCTGGAGGACCTCCCCGAGGCTCGCGCCGAGCAGGCGTTCGGGCAGGTGTATCTCCGCCAGGGCGCCGCCGACCTGATCGAGGCGCTCAACGACGCCGGCGTCCACACCGCCGTCCTCACCGGCGGCTTCGAGCGCGGCGTCGAGGCCGCGCTGGCGCGGGAGAACGTCGAGGTCGACACGATCGTCGCCAACCGCCTGCCGATGGCGGACGGCCACCTCACCGGCGAGGTCGAGGGGCCGCTGATCGAGGGCACCAAGGACACCGCGCTGGCGGATCTCGCGTCGGAGGTCGGCGTCGACATGGACGACACGATCGCGGTCGGCGACGGCGCCAACGACCTGCCGATGCTGCGGGTCGCCGGCAAATCGGTCGGGTTCGTCCCGAAGGACGCCGTACGTCCTCACTGCCAGGTCGTCGTCGCGACGATGGACCGGCTCAAAACCGTGCTCGAAGAGGACGGCGTCCTCTGACGGCCTGCTCCCTGCTACCGTCTCCCGATCCGCCACCCGCAACCTTAAGTTCGTCCGATGGGTGTTCGGCACGTATGGACTACTCGCTTGCGGTAGACGGCGCGCCGGAGACGATTCCCGGCGGGACCGGCGTCCTGCTGCTGCACCCGAGCACCGGCGAGACGGACCGCATCGACACCGATTTTTTCAAGACTGACACCGATCACTTCCTGGTCATCTCGACGCGGACGACCGCCCGCGAAGTCAAGCAGAAACTGGAGTACTACGACGTCGACGAGACGTCAGCCGAGATCCTCGACACGCTCAGCGTCGAGCGGGGCTACTCGCGGCGATCGAGCGACGCGGTCCACTACGTCAGCTCGCCCGACGACCTCGACGGGATCATCGAGCAGACCGAGCGGTTCCTCGACTCCCACGACGGCAAGGTGCGGATCAGTCTCGACTCGATCACGGAACTGGCGTACTACGCCGGCGAGGAAGAGACCCAGGCGGCGGTCGGCGAACTGCTCGCACTGCTGGCGGGACACGACGCCGTCGGCCTCTTTCACCTCTCGAAGGAAGTTCACCCCGAGGACGTGCTCGAATCCTACCGCGAGCAGTTCGACGGCGTGATCGACCTGGACGCCGACGGCGAGACCGACGTCGAGTTCTGACGCCGCTCTACAGTTTCTCGAACGTCTTCTCGGCCCACGTCACCGCGTAGTCGGCGCCCCGATTCGCGTACGCGCGGTTGTCGAGCGCCCCGAACGGATCCGGCAGCTCTTTTCCGTGCTTGATGCCGCTGCAGGCCAGTTCGGTCGCGTCGGCGAAGTCCGTCTGGCCTTGCGCGACCGCCGCCGGCAGGTCCGTCAGGCGCCCTTCGATCCGCTCGCCGGCATCTTCCCAGGCCGCGCCGAGTCGCGAGCCGTCCTCGCGCCACTGGCCGAACGTGTTGCGAGTAAAGAGTCCGACCCAGGCGTCGCAGAGCGCGGCGGCGATCTGGTACGTGCTGTTGGGATCTAACTCGACGGCGGCGTCGAGTTCGAGGTAGCGTTCCTGGAAGAACTGGATGAAATGCTCCGGCGCATCGACGCCGAGTTCGACCAGCGCCTCGCCGATCAGGAAGTCGACGAAGTCCTCCCCGGCGCCCTCGACGCGGGGCTTGACCAGTATCACTGGGGGATCGGTCTGTCGGGTCCAGGCGACGCTGCCGTCACCCGGCATCCCGATGGTGAAGTCGCTCCCCGCGTAGCGGTGGAGCAGCTGGGGCGCGTCCTCCGGTATCCACTCCTCGGAGTACGTCGCGGGGTCGAGTTCGTCGACCAGCAGTCCCAGGTCCTCGGCCTGCGCGGGCGGGAGCGTCTCGAAGTCCGACTCGCAGTCCAGCACGACGGCGCCGGGGACGAGCTCGTCCCGTACGGCGGCGAGGTCCTCGGGGAGGTCGCGTTCCGAGAACATCAGGCGAGCGTCTGGACGATCAGCGCGAGCGCGAGTATCGCGGCGATGCCGACGGTTCCGACGACGATCTTGGTGGCTTGGCTCATGGTCGCACGCTGGCGTCGCGGTCGCTTAAATGCTTTCAGATAGGGCGGCTACTCGGCGAGGGTGGTCGGATCGACGCGCTCGACGAGGCCGTCGAAATCGTCGTCGAAGGAGAGCACCGCGTCGATGTCGCGGTCCTCGACCAGCGCCACCGTCGTCGCGTCGGTAAAGCTCAGGGCGTGGTCGTCGAACCGATCGAACGCCGCGACGGCGCGCTCGAAACAGTCGGACGAGACGAACAGCATCGACACGACGTCCGGGTACTCACCGGCACCGCGGATCCGTTCGCCCGCCTTTCGCGCCGCCTCGACTCGGCTCGTCCGGGACAGCGTGAGCGTCACCGTCTCGTCGAACACGTAGTCGCTCGTGAACGCTTTTCCGTACGTTCCTACGAGGAGTTCGCGCATTGCCGCCGCCGCGGCGTCGTGGCGCGGCGAGGATCGATCGTGGTGAGCGTAGAAGACGCCGGTGTCAACGAAGATGCTCATCGTCGTACAACACCTCGTCGATCTCGTCTTCGTCTACTGGGTTCTCCGACGCGACCGTCCCCGACATCCATCGCTCGATCTCTTCCTCGGAGAGCCCATCGAAGTCGTCCCTGTACGAGTCGACGAGTTCGTCCTTCGATTCGTACGATTCTTCGACGAGTCGGTCGAGCAGCTCCTGCTGGGTGACCTTCGTCCCCGTTTCGAGCCGGATTTCGGCCTGTAGCTCCTCGAGCCTGGATTTGGCTCGCTCGCTTATCTTGATCGAGGTACTCATTACTACCAAGTAGAGGATTCCACCAGTTAAGCGTTGCCGCGCTTCGCGCCGAGTCTCGCGTGCGCCGGCAGTGACGCCCCGACGAACGACGAGAATTTCACCGTCCCGTCCGTACGGCCGCGCATGAACCTCACCGATCGCCCGCGACGGCTCCGCCGCGACGGCGTCCGCGAGCTGGTCAGCGAAACCAGCCTCTCGCCCGAGGACCTGATCGCGCCGGTGTTCGTCGACGCCACGACCGACGAGCGGGTCCCGATCCAGTCGATGCCGGGCCACGAGCGCGTCCCGATCGACCAGGCCGTCGACCGCGTCGAGGAAGTACTGGAGACGGGCGTCGAGGCGGTGATGCTGTTCGGCATCCCGGAGTCCAAGGACCCGCAGGGCTCCCGCGCCTGGGCCGAGGACGGCGTCGTCCAGAAGGCGACGCGCCGGATCACCGCCGAGACGGACGCCTACGTCATCACGGACGTCTGCCTCTGCGAGTACACCGATCACGGCCACTGCGGCGTCGTCGAGGAGACGGCCGCCGAGGACCCGGACCTCACAGTGAAAAACGACGAAACGTTGGAGCTGCTCGGGAAGATCGCCGTCTCGCAGGCCGAAGCCGGCGCCGAGATGGTCGCGCCCTCCAGCATGACCGACGGGATGGTCGGCGCGATCCGCGAGGCGTTAGACGACGCCGGGTTCTCGGACGTGCCGATCATGAGCTACGCCGCGAAGTACGAGAGTAGCTTCTACGGTCCCTTCCGCGATGCCGCCGACGGGGCGCCCGCGTTCGGCGATCGGCGTCACTACCAGATGGATCCCGCGAACCGCGAGGAGGCGACGCGCGAGGTGCGCCTCGACGTCGAGCAGGGCGCCGACGTGCTGATGGTCAAGCCCGCGCTCCCGTATCTGGACATCGTCCGCGACGTCGACCGCGAGTTCGACTACCCCGTCGCGGCGTACAACGTCAGCGGCGAGTACGCGATGCTCCACGCCGCCGCCGAGAAGGGCTGGCTCGATCTGGACGCCGCCGCGACCGAGTCGCTGCTGTCGATCAAGCGCGCCGGCGCTGATCTGATTCTGACGTACTTCGCGGAGGACGTCGCGCGGCGGCTGTGATTCTCGCAGCGGCGCGGTGATTTTAACTCGATTCGGGTGAAAATCCGCCGTCATGACTCGGCTGTCGCGCCGCGAGGCGCTTCGACGTGTCAGCGCGGGCGCCGCGGCGACGTCGTTCGGCGCCCTCGCGGGCTGTTCGGGCGTGCTCTCGTCGGACGACGCGTCCGAGCCCGGCACCGCGCTGGCGCCCGACCGCGACCCGACGTATCGGCGGTGGTTTCCCTCCCCCGAGGTACCGGCGGACGGACTGGATTTCGTCGGCTACTGGTATCTCGACGTTCGTGCGCTGCGAGCGCACGAAGATCGGCTTCCCGAGTCGCTGTACCGGCGCCTCGCCGGCATCAGGGGCGGCCAGGACGCCCTCGGGATCGCCTTCGAGGACATCGAGGCGGTGATCAACCCGATGCCGCTCTGGACCTCCGTCGTCGTCGGGTCGTACGACGCCGATGCTGTCGTCGAGACGTTGCTCGAGACGGGCTACGAGGAGACGAGATCGCGAGGCGAATTTACGCTGTTCGAAGGAACGCTCGGCCAGTGTGCCGCCGTGAAGGATGGTGCGGTGGTCTGGACACACGAACTGTACGGGAGCGATCTGCTCGAGGCTGTGATCGACGCCCGCCGCGGCAAAGTCCCGCGGTTACACGAGTACAGCGACGCCGCCGCGGCCCTCACCGAGGCTATCGGCCGTCCGGCTCGAATCCGGAGCAGCGTCGGCGCCGACGCCGAGGAGCGACTCGAAATCACTCGTGCCGACGGGTACGCCGGGATCGCCGACTTCGACGGCGAGCGGACCTACCAATCGTTCGTGGTGCAGTTCCCCGAGGCCCAGCAGGCCGAGGCGCTCGACGAATCGGTGCTGCGCGACGCGGTCGGCGACCGGCTGCTGGGCGACGGCGTCGACGCGGTTCGAACGGACGGCCGGAGAATCCGCCTCGACGGGACGATGCCGACCGCGGAGTTCGGAGCGGACGTCGACGGAACGGCCCCGCCGGTCGTCACCTGGACGGTCGAGTACGACGCGTTCGCATCGAAGCTGACCGTCGAGCACGCCGCCGGCGATCCGGTCGACACCGACCGGTTGACGCTCGAAACCGGTGTCGGTGACGCGCACGACCGGCAGTTCTCGGACGACCGCGACACCGTCGAACCCGGCGATTCGCTCTCCCTGTTTACCGACGATCCGCTGCGAATCCGCTGGCACTCGGAGAACGACGTGTTCGTGCGGCGGTTCGATCCGTCCGATAGCGCGTCTTCCCGGTAGATTCTCGAAACGAGTAATGATTTTAAGTTTCCGCGGCCAAAAACAGGGTCTCATGCCTGACCTATCACGCCGCAAACTTCTTCGGCGATCCGGCGCGGCGCTCGGCGTCGGCGCGCTGGCGGCGTCGAGCGGTACGGCGACGGTCGCGCCTGACACCGCGCTGGCGCCCGATCGCGAGCCGACCTACCGGCGGTGGCTCCCGGCCGGCCGGACGTTCCGCGACGCCGACGACTACTTCGTGCGCTACGTCGACGTCGCGGCGATCCGCGCCCACGACGACGTTTCGGCCGGCGAGGCCCGGCGGCTGGGGAACGCCCTGGGGTCCCCGGATCACCTCGGGATCCCGCAGGGGAGCGTCGAGGAAGTGATCCAGGCCGGGCTGTCCCTGGGCGGCGTCGTGCTGGGGACGTTCGACGCCGGGACGGTCGTCGAAACGCTCCCCGGGAGCAGCTACGAGCGAACCGACGAGTACGCCGGCTACGAACAGTTCGAGGGAACGTTCGGCCAGCGCGTGGCCGTCCGCGACGGCGTCGTCGTCTGGGCCAGCGAGCAGCTCTCGGGCGAGTACGTCGAGGCGACGATCGACGCTCGGAACGGCGACGCGTCCCGGTACCACGAGGACAGCGACGCGTTCGCCGCGCTCACGGAGCGGATCGGTCGACCGACGATGTTCACGACTTCCGCGGGCGAGCGCGCGATCACCCGCGGCCGACACACGAACGCCACGGGCCACGCGTTGCTGTGGTTGCTCGACGGCGACGACGCCCACCGCACGCAACTGCTACAGTTTTCCGACGCCGAGGCGGCGGCTTCGGTCGATCGATCGACGTTCCGTCGGGGGTCGCTGGGTGGGGCGTTCTCCCCTCTGAACACCGCGGTCAGCCGCAACGGTCGAGCGGTCCGTCTCGACGGGACTGTCGACGCCGCCGAGTTCGCCGAACGGGCCGCGGATGGTGCCACGCCGTCCGTGACGTGGGCGGTCGATCACGATTCGGACGCCGACGAGGCGACTGTCGAACACGTCGCTGGCGACGCCGTCGGCGCCGAGCGCGTGACGCTCGAAACGCTCGACGGCGAGACCGAGCGACAGTTCGCCGACGAGTACGGGACGGTCGAACCGGGCGACGCCGTCACGGTCGCTTACGACCCGGCGACCGACGGCGCCCTCCGGATCGAGGTCGGTGACGAATCCGCCGTGTACACGCGTCGGTTCGATCCCGGGGAGTAACGCGCGCCGACCTACCCCTGCTCGTAGCCACAGTCCGTACATTCGAGTTCGAACTGTCCGCTCGCGAACCCGACGTCCTGCGTCGTCTCCTTCTCGCACTCCGGACAGTACGCCCGCGAGTACAGGTCGTCCCAGTCGTGGCGGGCGCCCGGCGCGCCGATCGCCCAGCCGACGACGCGCTCGTCGCCCTCGTTCGACCCTTTCTGGAACTCGCCGGGCGGGAACCGGATCAGCTCGCCCGCCGCGACGTCGACCGTCTCGCGGTCGACGCCGACCTCGAACGTCGCGGTCCCGTCTTCGACGTAGAAGATCTCCTCCTGGTCCTCGTGGGTGTGCAGCGCGCCCGAGAAGGACTCGCCGGGTTCGAGCTCGAAGTAGTTCATCGCGACGTCGGTCGTTCCGAGCGCGCGAGAGACCGGTTTGCGGACGCTGTGGACCCGCATCGGGTTGATCTCCGTCTCGACGTTCTCGATCGCGACTTTCTCCATGGCCGAGACACGGCGCCGACGCGCAATAAACGTACCCCGGGTTGAGTGTTGTCGCGCATCGCCGCGCCGCCGCACCGGCGCGCACGCCGCCGCGGCGCGCGGCGCTCCGACGGTGGACGCCTGCAACCTGCGCGGTTACCGCGGTGGACGTGCGTCCAAAAGATATACCGAGAGAGGCCGCGGTTCGTACTTCGAACAACCTTATACACGTATAACGTACTATGACATCTCCGCATTTCCAATTAGGGAGTTCGATAGTAGACGAACGTAAACGCTAATCCTTATATTAATGTACTTCCTGAATCCTATCCGTGATGCAGGATACGATCGTTCGGAATACGAGTGAATTGGTGGACGACTACGGGTCCTCGCCCCCGAGGACCGCGCGGTCCGTGGAGGTGGCAGCATGATCGCTCCCCTTCAGGCGGACATCCCGACGTTGATCGACTCGGTCAACGCTCTGTGGGTGCTGGTCGCGACGTTCCTGATCTTCTTCATGCACGCGGGCTTCGCGATGCTGGAGGCCGGTCAGGTACGCTCGAAGAACGTGGCGAACCAGCTGACGAAGAACCTGCTGACCTGGTCGGTCGGCGTAACGGTGTACTTCTTGATCGGTGCCACGATCTCCGGCTTCGCCGGCGGCGCCGGCATCTCGTGGACGTTCGAGAGCGCGGCCGCCGGTTGGGACAACTGGCTGTACGGCGCCGTGTTCGCGATGACGGCGGCGACCATCGTCTCCGGCGCGGTCGCCGGTCGCGCGAAACTCCGCGCGTACGTCGGGTACACGATCGCCCTCTCGGCGGTCATCTACCCCGTCGTCGCCGGCATCGGCTGGACGACCGGCGGTCTACTCACGGGCACCGGCTGGCTCGGTAACACGGTCGGCGTCGGCTTCGCCGACTTCGCAGGCGGGATGATCGTTCACGGCATGGGCGGCATCGCCGGCCTCACCGCGGCGTGGGTGCTCGGTCCGCGCATGGACCGGTACAGCGAGGACGGCACGCCTAACGTCATTCCCGGTCACTCGCTGACGTTCGCCGTGCTCGGGACGCTGATCCTCGCGTTCGGCTGGTACGGCTTCAACGTCGGTACGTCCGCGATCTTCAGCGGCGAGAGCGTCTTCCTCGGCGACCAGCTCGGTCGCGTCGCGCTGACGACGACCATCGCGATGGCTTGCGGTGCGATGGGCGCCGGGCTCGTCGCCTGGGCCCAGACCGGTAAGGTCGACACGCTGTACGTCGCGAACGGACTGCTGGCCGGTCTGGTCGGCATCACCGCGATCCCCAACACCACCACCTGGTGGGGCGCGTTCGTGGTCGGCGGCCTCGCCGGCGCGCAGCTCCCGATCGTCTTCAGCTTCGTCGAGAAGCGCCTGAAGATCGACGACGTCTGCGCGGTGTTCCCGGTTCACGGCTCCGCCGGCGTTCTGGGGACGTTGCTGTTCCCCTTCGTCGCCACGTCTAGCGCGCTCGAAGGGACGACGATCCTCGAAGCGTTCATCTCACAGTTCATCGGCGTTTCGATCATCACGGTCTGGACGGTCGCCGCGACCGCGCTCGTCTTCGGCGCGTTCAAGGCCGTCGGTCAGGCCCGCGTCTCCCCCGAACACGAGCGTGACGGGCTGGACGTCTCCGAACACGGCGTCGACACCTACCCCGAGTTCGGCGAGCCCGACATCGCCGCCGACGGCGGTCAGCGCTCCACCGGAGCGCAGGCCTCGTCAGAGCTCCGCTCTGACGGCGGGAAAGAGATCCGCACGGACGGCGGCACGGTCGAGGAGGAGGGCGACATCAAGATGGTCATGGCGATCATCCGCCCCGACCGTCTCGGCGAAGTGAAGAAACAGCTCGCCGAAGCCGGCGCGCCGTCGCTGACCGTCACGAACGTCTCCGGCCGCGGCAGCCAGCCCGCGAAGAAGGGCCAGTGGCGCGGCGAGGAGTACACGGTCGACCTCCACCAGAAGGTCAAACTCGAGTGCGTCGTCGCGGACACGCCCGTCGACGAGGTCGTCGAGGCGATCCGCGAGGGCGCCAACACGGGCGAGCCCGGCGACGGGAAGATCTTCGTGCTGCCGGTCGACGACGCGCTGCAGGTCCGCACCGGTAACAGAGGGCCCGACGCAGTGTAGGGGCGCCGCGCGCCGGCCTGTTCCGGCACGACGCCTTCGGTCCGTTGCCTCTGCTTCGGTTTGGCCGTTTTCGCGACCGGCTCGCGGGTGGCTCCCGCGGCCGCGTCGCATCCTCTCTCGCAGTTTTCGACGACCGATAGCGTCGCTTCGGACCGCCGTTCGACGCGCTTCCTCGCTGGCTTCGGTACTGACTTTACGCGCGAGCGCCACCGTGCGAGCATGAACCACGACCGCTCTCGCGACCTGTACGACCGGGCGCTGTCGGCGATTCCGGGCGGCGTCAACTCCTCCGTGCGGGCGATCCGTCCGTACCCCTTCTTCGTCCAGCGGGGCGACGGCGGCCACGTCGTCGACGCCGACGGCAACCGCTACCTGGACTTCGTCAACGGCTACGGCCCGCTGCTGTACGGCCACGACCTGCCGGATCAGGTGCAAGCCGCAGTCCAGTCGGCGGTCAGCGAGGGGCCGATGTACGGCGCTCCGACGGAGGTCGAGGTCGACCTCGCGGAGTTCGTCGCCCGCCACGTCCCCAGCGTCGAGATGACGCGCTTCGTCAACTCCGGCACGGAAGCGACCGTTTCGGCGGTTCGGCTGGCGCGGGGCTACACGGGCCGGGACAAGATCGTCGTCATGCAGGGCGGCTACCACGGCGCTCAGGAGTCGACGCTCGTCGAGGGCGACGTCGAGGACCACGGGCCGAGTACGGCGGGCATTCCCGAGGAGTTCGCGGAACACACGCTGCCGGTGCCGTTCAACGACTTCGACGCGATCCACGAGGCGTTCGAGGCCCACGGCGACGACATCGCGGCCGTGCTCACCGAGCCGCTGCTGGGCAACTCCGGCATCGTGATGCCCGAAGACGGCTACCTCGAGACCCTGCGCGACGTCACCGAGGACCGCGGGGCCTTGCTGATCTTCGACGAGGTCATCACGGGCTTCCGCGTCGGCGGCCTCCAGTGCGCCCAGGGGAAGTTCGGCGTCACCCCCGACGTGACGACGTTCGGAAAGATCGTCGGCGGCGGGTTCCCGGTCGGCGCGATCGGCGGCCCCGCCGAGATAATCGAGGAGTTCACGCCCTCGGGCGACGTGTTCCAGTCCGGCACGTTCTCGGGCCACCCGGTCACGATGGCCGCGGGCTACGAGTCGCTCAAGTACGCTGCGGAGAACGACGTGTACGAGCACGTGAACGAGCTGGGTGAGAAACTTCGGCGGGACCTGACGGAGATCATTCACGACCAGGCGCCCCAGTACACCGTCGCCGGCACGGACAGCATGTTCAAGGTTATGTTCACGCGCGAGGGTCCCGACGCGACCGAGGGCCACTGCGAGGCCGGCTGCGAGCAGCGCCCGGACTGCCCGCGCTACGACTACTGCCCGAAGAACGCCGCCGACGTCGCCGACTGCGACACCGAGCGCTGGGAGCGGTTGTTCTGGCCCGCGATGAAGGAGCGGGGCGTGTTCCTGACGCCGAACCAGTTCGAGTCTCAGTTCGTCAGCTACGCCCACACCGAGGAGGACGTCGAGACGGCGCTCGACGCCTACCGGGAGGCGCTGTAGCCCCGCCCGGACCGGAAATCCCGGCATCGCTCGGCGTCGCGGTTCCGAATTGTCCTCTTCGGCATCGCGGTTCCGGAGCGCCCGCTTCGGTGCCGGCTGCTCTTCGACGCCAGGCGCGCTCGATTCGCACTCGCCTGCCAGAAGGCATATTCGGCGCCCGTCCACAGGACAACTATGACTCGCAAGACCGCCGCGAAACGACCAGTCTGTGGCGGCTGGTACCGTGACTGACGGCGATCCCGCGGCGGTCGACCGCCGAACCGTCCTCGGCGCGCTCGCGGGCGCCGGAACGGCGTCGCTGGCAGGCTGCTCGCTGTTCGAGGCCGACGAAGACGCCGCCACGGAAGCGCTCGCCGACGAGGAGGTTCGGGAGCTCGCCGAACGGTTCGCGCCGACGCTGTACTTCGACGAGCGCGAGCCCTGGTTCCCGACCGACCCGCGCCCCTACGAGCGCGAGCGCGACGGCGAGACGGTCGTCGACGGGTTCGACGCCCTCGACGAGTACACCCGACAGTACGAGGAGTCGGGCGAGCCGCCCGCTCCGACCGTGTTCTTCCGGGGCGTGGCCTACGAGGACTCGCCGCTGGCGGTGGTTCAGTTCTGGTTTTACTCGGCGTTCGACCAGTTCACGACGAACTTCCACTGGCACGACTGGGAGGTGTTACACGCGTTCGTCGACGTCTCGGAGTTCCGTACCGACGACGGCGGCACCCGGCCCGAATCCGCCGAACCGCAGCTGTTCGTCGCCAGCTCCCACTCCCGGTCGGTGCCGAACAACGAGTTCCTCGACCCCGAGCGGACCGTCCCGCGGATCCTCTCGGAACTGGGCTCCCATTCGAGCGCGCTGTCGATCAACGACGAGGCGGACCGGTTCCAGCGGCTCTCGAGCGACGCCAGCTTCGCCGACATCACCAACAGCGCCATCGAGGGACTCGGCGATCTCGCGGAGATTCCGGCGGCGTACGGCCTCCCGCGGGACGAAGGCGGGCGTCTCCCCTACGTCGTGCCGGAACTCGACGGCGCGCCGCTGTACGAGCACGACCGGCTTCCCCACGTCGAGCGGACGGACCTCGTCCCCGAGGACCTGACCGTGCGCTCGCTGGACGCGCTCTCCTCGCCGCCGCGGGAACTCCCCGACCGGGCGACGGGGCTGGTGTTCGAACACGCCGACCGGGACGGCGACCCGGACGTGGCGTACGACCTCGTCCCCGCGAGCGACGTCGAACACATCTCCGGGTTCAACGGCCCGCAGTTGAGCTTCGAGTTCGCCGTGCCCTCGTTCGTCGAGGACGCGTTCGCCAGTCACATCACAGCGACCGGCGCGCCCTGGGAGCAGTCCCGGTACGATAACCCGGCCGCGGACATCTCGGAGCCGAACCACCGCGCCGCGCTGGCCGACCGCTACGACGCGGTGGGCGCTCCCTCCACGGTCAACACCGTCGTCGCCGGAGTCACCGAGGCGGTCGCGTCGGACGACGCACCCGACGGCGAAGGGCTGACCACGCGGTTCTCGCCCGTCGAGACGATCGCGCTGCTGGAAAGCGATCCCGAGGCCGTCCCGACGTTCGGCGGCGTCGCCATGCTTCGAGACGTGCCGGCCGGCGACCACCGCCTGACGGTCAACGGCGCCGGCGTCGAACCCCACAGCGAACCCGTCTCCGTCGCCGACGAGGGCGGCGAGCCCACGGTCGCGGGCGCCGACGGCGAGATCCCGCTGGTCGCCCGCGAAAACTCGGTGCGGCTGGCCGTCGACGCCGACGGGACGGACGCCGACCTGACCGACCTCGCCGTCGAGGACGACTTCGCCGGTCGGCTGTACGACGCCGACCTCTCGGGCCCCGACTCGGTGTACGTCCACCGGGACGGCGCCTACACGACCGAGGTGCGGGACGCCGAGGGCGAAATCGGCGCCTTCCGGGTCACTCCCGCGTCGGAAGCGAGCGTTCGGGTCGACGAACCCGACACCGGGAAAGGATCGCTCGCCGCGTACGTCGCCGACGTCGCCGCCGAGACGCGGGACTCCGTGGCGGGCCACGACACCGACGACGCCTCCGGATCGGAGAACGCCGTCCGGGGACTCGCAAACGCTCTCGAGGCCGTCGCCGACGCCGCCGAACGCGCGGCCGCCCGAGCCGAGTCGGGCGAGGGGAAACGGGCCGACGCGTCGCTCGAAACCGTCGTCGCCAGACTCGAACGCGTTTCCGAGCGGCTCGCCGAAGCCCGCGGCGACCTGCCCGACGACCGCGAACGCGCGACCGACCGCCGCCTGGATCAGGCGCGCCAGCGGACCGATCAGGCCCGGTCGGCCGAGCGGCTCTGACGTTCGGGATCGAACAGCTACTTCTTCCGGAGATGTAGTCCCGGCCGAGCGATTTCGGCGTCCGGCGACTCGACGACGCTCGTTCTCATGGACGGCTTCACCCGGGTAACCACCGCATACTTAAGAACTACTTCGCGCATCTCGACACGTGTCCGACGCCACCGCCTCGCAGGCGTCTTCGATCGGCTCCGAGGAAGAGCAACTGGCGAGCGCCGGGAGCCGCTGGTGGTACCTCGTCGCGGCCGTCCCGGTGGTGTACACGCTCACGCTCGCGCTGGCGCCGATGTTCACTCTCTCGGTCGTGCTCGGCAGCCCGCTGCCGACGGCGGGCGTGTTCCTCTCGCCGAAGGTCACGATCCTGGTGCTGGGGACGCCCGCGCTGCTCGTGACGCTCGCGCTGCCGCTGGCGCTCCACCAGGACCTCCGGAGCCTGCCCACCGACTCGGCGGGAACCGACTGGTCCCCCGACCGCGAGACGTGGGTGCTGCTGGGCGCCGCGGGGCTGTTCGTCCCCGGCTACGCGCCGGTCGTCGCGAGCTACTACCTGTTCCGGCGGGTTCAGCAGGTCGGACTGTAGCGCGCCGCCCGAACGTCGCCCCGACTCTCGATCGACTGCACCGCCCCGACGCCGCGCGCTCGGCCAAAGAGTGTCCTTTTCACCGTGGCCCCCCGAGAGGCGCGTATGAGTACTCGCGGCCCGATACGCCTGGCGACGCGGAGTTCCGATCTGGCGCTCCGCCAGGCGGCGACGGTGAAGGCGGCCTTAGAGGACCGCCGCTACGACGTGGAACTGGTGGAGGTGGAGACGACCGGGGATCAGATCCAGGACGAGCTGATCCACCGCCTCGGCAAGACCGGCGCGTTCGTCCGGAGCCTCGACGAGAAGGTCATCGAGGGCGAGGTCGACGCCGCCGTCCACTCGATGAAGGACATGCCGACCGAACAGCCCGACGAGCTGATCGTCGCCGGCGTCCCCGAGCGGGCCGCGCCGGGCGACGCCCTGGTCACGCCCGACGGGGCGACGCTCGACGAGCTGCCCGACGGCGCCACGGTCGGCACCTCGAGCCTGCGCCGGCAGGCCCAACTGCTCGACAGCGATGCCGATCTGACGGTCGAGCCGCTCCGGGGTAACGTCGACACCCGGATCGAGAAGCTGCTCGCCCCCGGCCTGCAGGCCGAACACGAGGCCCGCACCGACGCCGAGAAGGAAAAGAAAGAGAACGTCGACAACGACGACTACGAGCACCCGTACGAGCGCGACGTCGAGACGTGGTTCTCGGAGCTCGACGAGATCGAGCGCCGGGCGCTCGAACGCGAGCCCGACGTCGAGTACGACGCCATCGTGCTCGCCGAGGCCGGTCTCGATCGCAGCGGCCTGGCCCACCGCGTCGATTACCGCCAGCTTCCGACCGAGCGGTTCGTCCCGGCGCCGGGCCAGGGCGCGCTCGCGGTGACGACCCTCGACGACGAGGCCGGCGAGGCGATCACGACGATTCTGGACAATCCCCGCACGCGCATCGAGACGACCGCCGAGCGGACGATCCTCGCCGAACTCGGCGGGGGCTGCGTCGCCCCGATCGGCGTCCACGCCGTGCTGCAGGGCGAGTACGTCCACGTCGACGTGCAGGTGTTCAGCCGCGACGGATCGGAGTCGGTCGCCGCGAGCCGCGACCTGCCGGCCGAGGATCACGTCTCGGCGGCCCGGTCGTTCGCCGCCGACCTCGCCGATCGGGGCGCCGACGAGCTGATCGCGCAGGCCCGGCGCGACGACGAGGAGGCCGAAGCCAAGCGAGAGGAGTCGGCATGAACGCTCGGGATCCTGACGCCGCCACCGAACCGGCCGACGGCAAGGTCTATCTGGTCGGCAGCGGTCCCGGCGACCCGGACCTGCTCACCGTGAAAGCCCGCCGGCTGCTCGACGAGGCGGACGTCGTGCTCCACGACAAGCTGCCGGGCCCGGACATCATCGGCCTAATTCCAGAGGAGAAACGGGAGGACGTCGGCAAGCGCGCCGGCGGCGGGCGCACCTCCCAGGAGTACACTAACGACCGGCTCGTCGAACTCGCGCGCGAAGGGAACACGGTCGTCCGGCTGAAGGGCGGCGACCCGTTCGTGTTCGGCCGCGGCGGCGAGGAGCTGGTCCACCTCGCCGAGCGGTCGGTCCCCGTCGAGGTCGTGCCGGGCGTCACCTCGCCGATCGCCGGCGCCGCAGTCGCGGGCATCCCCGCGACCCACCGCGACCACGCCTCCAGCGTCACGCTCGTGACCGGCCACGAGGACCCGACCAAGGCGGAGTCGGCGGTCGACTGGGACGCTCTGGCGGCGACCGGCGGCACGCTCGTCGTGCTGATGGGCGTCGGCAAACTGCCCGACTACACCGCCGCGCTGCGCGAGGCCGGGATGGACGCCGACACGCCCGTCGCGCTCGTCGAGCGGGCGACCTGGCCCGACCAGCGCGTCGCGACGGGCGACCTCGACACCATCGTCGACGTGCGCGACGAGGCCGGCATCGAGCCGCCCGCGATCACCGTGATCGGCGAGGTCGCCGCGACGCGCGAGCGCGTGCTGGAGTTTCTGGACAACGAGCCGGACGCCGACGCCGCCGACCGTCCCGACCGGGACGTCTTCGGCGCGCCGGAGGGGGAGTGAGCCGTGCCCCGCGAGATGACGGTGGCGGCGTTCCGCCCCGACGACGAACGCCTCGCCGACGCCGTCGAGCTGATCGAGTCGCTCGGCGCGACGCCGGTGCCCGACCCGATGCTGGCGGTCGAGCCGACCGGCGCCCGGCCTCGCTCCGACGCCGACTTCGTCGTGCTGACGAGCAAGACCGGCGTCGAACTGGCGGCCGGACTGCGCTCGGAGGATAGCGCCGAGCGCTGGGACCCCGGCGACGCGACGGTCTGCGCCATCGGCGAGCCAACGGCCGACGTGCTCCGCGAGGCCGGCTACGACGTCGACGTCGTCCCCGAGGAGTTCTCCTCGTCGGGCCTCGTCGACGCCCTCGAAGACGATGTCGACGGCGCCCGCGTCGAGGTCGCCCGGAGCGACCACGGTAGCGCGGTGCTGACCGACGGCTTAGCGGCGGCCGGCGCGTACGTCCACGAGACGATCCTCTACAGGCTCGTCCGACCGGAAGGAGCCGGCGAGTCGGCCGAACTGGCCGCCGACGGCGACCTCGACGCCGCGCTCTTCACCTCCTCGCTGACCGTCGAGCACTTCCTCGACGCCGCCGAGGAGCTGGGTGTCCGCGAGGCCGCGATCGAGGGGCTGGCGGCGGCGACCGTCGGCGTCATCGGCGATCCGACCCGCGAGACAGCCGAGTCGCTCGGGATCGACGTCGACGTCGTGCCCGAACGCGCCGACTTCGAGGCGCTGGCCTGCGAGACGATCGAGGACGGGGCGCCGACGTACACCGAGTGACGGAGCGTCGGTCCGTCTCCGGGACCGCTCCCGGCGACCGGGCGATACGTTTCGGCTCGCGGACGAGCCGATTCCGCAGGTTTATCCGGGATTCCGACGAACCTCGTAGCGACCGATGGACGCGCCGATCCCGGACCTCGCCGAGCGCGCCGACGCCTGCGCCCAGCGCCTGCGATCCGCCGACAGCGTCGTGCTGGCCTCCCACATCGACGCCGACGGCCTGACGAGCGCGGCGATCGCGGCCAGCGCCCTGGAGCGCGCCGGAATCCCCTTCCGGACGGTGTTCAGCAAGCAGCTCGACGCCGAGGAGATCGCCGGTATCGCCGAACTGGAGCCGGATACGGCGCTCTTTACGGACTTCGGTAGCGGCCAGCTCGACATTATCGCCGAGCACGAGGCCGCGGGCGATTTCACGCCGGTGATCGCGGACCACCACCAGCCCGCGACCGCGGACGACGCCGACGGCGAGGCTGCCGAGGGCGCCGACGCCGAAGCGCCCGAAACCGAGTTCCACCTCAACCCGCTGCTGTTCGGCATCAACGGCGCCTCCGAACTCTCCGGGGCGGGCGCGAGCTACGCCCTCGCGCGGGCGCTCGAACCCGAGGGCGGCGACAACCGCGATCTGGCCGCGCTGGCGGTCGTCGGCGCCGTCGGCGACATGCAGGCCAGCGGCGGCGAGCTCCACGGCGCAAACGAGCGCATCGTCGAGGAGGGCGTCGCCGCGGACGCCCTCGAGACCGGGACCGACCTCGCGATGTACGGCAAGCAGACCCGCCCGCTCCCCAAGCTGCTGGAGTACTCCAGCGACGTGAACATCCCCGGGATCTCGAACGACGAGAGCGGCGCGCTGCGCTTCCTCGACGAGCTCGATCTCGACCTGAAGTCCGACGGCGAGTGGCGCCGCTGGGTCGACTTGGACGAAGAGGAGCAAAGCGAGGTCAGCAACGCGCTCATACAGCACGCGATCCAGAAGGGGGTGCCGACCGACAAGATCGAGGGGCTCGCCGCGACGAGTTACACGCTGACCGACGAATCGGTCGGCACCGAACTGCGCGACGCCAGCGAGTTCTCCACCCTGTTGAACGCCACCGCCAGGTACGAGCGGGCCGACGTGGGGCTGGCGGTCTGTCTCGGCGACCGCGGGCCGGCGCTCGAACGCGCGCGCCAGCTGCTCCGGGACCACCGGCGCAACCTCTCGGAGGGGATTCAGTGGGTCGAGGAGGAAGGCGTCAACAGGGAAGAAAATCTCCAGTGGTTCCACGCCGAGGATCGGATCCGCGAGACGATCGTCGGCATCGTCGCGGGGATGGCCGTCGGCGCCGACGGCGTCGACCGCGGGCTGCCGATCGTCGCGTTCGCCGAGAAGTCGGAGGAAGAAGTGAAAGTCTCCTCGCGGGGGACCCACAGTCTGGTCCGGAAGGGGCTGGACCTCTCGCAAGTGATGGGCGAGGCCTCGCGCGCCGTCGGCGGCGACGGCGGCGGCCACGACGTGGCGGCGGGCGCGACCGTCCCCGCGGGAACCGAGGCGGAGTTCGTCGAGCGGGCCGACGATATCGTCGGCGAGCAGCTCTCCTGACTCGCCGACCGCCGTGTTCACCCCAGTTCGGGCCGAAACGGCAATGGAACTTATTATGAATAAACGCTAGGTACTGGTAGTACCGAATGAACGTCGTTTCGTCGTCGCTCCCGTGGCTGACGCTCGCAGCGTTCGCCTCGGGCGGCGGCGCGCTGGCGCTGATCAGCTACCTCTACCGGTACCGCGGCCAGCCCGGCGTGCGATGGTTCATCCTCGCGATGAGCGCCGTGACCGTCTTCTCGACGTCCTACGGCGTCGGACTGCTGGTGTTCGACCCGCTCGTTCGCGAGGCGATCGGAACCGTCACCTGGATCGCGCTCGCCTGGATGGGCGTGCCGTTTCTCGCGTTCGCGCTGGCGTACACCGGTCGGGGGAGCACGATCCGCTCGACGCCGTTCCGACTCCTGCTGGGCGTGCCGGTACTGATCACGGTGCTGGCCGCCGCCAATCCCGCGCTCGGACTGCTCTGGAGCGACTTCGACGTCGTCCGGGTGTTCGGCCACGCGGGCGCCGAGTACGCCCTCGAACCGCTGGCGTACGTCACCTTCACTATGGGGACGCTGTCGGCGGGGGTGGCGACGCTGCTCCTGTTCGAGACGGTGTTCAGCTACGGCCCGCTGTACCGCCGCGAGGCGGCCGCGGTCGCGCTGAGCGCCGTCCCGCCGGGGATCGCCGGATTCGTCTGGCTGTTCGGGCTCGGCCCCGTCCCGCAGTTCAACGCGATGGCGGTGGCGTTCCTGCCCCACGTCGCGCTGGACGCGTACGCCTTCGTCGGCAACAACATGTTCGACTCCCGGCCCGCGACGCGGCGGGCCGCCGAGCGCACCGCGATCGACGACATCGACAACCCGATCGTCGTGCTCGACGAGGGCGGGCTGGTCGTCCGGCTCAACGCCGCCGCCGAATCGCTGTTCGACTCGGACGACGCCGACGCTGTCGGCGCGCCCGTCGCCGACCTGATCGGCCGCTCGATCGATCTCGACGGCACGGACCAGGCCGTCACGATCCGTAGCGACGGCCGCCGCCGCGAGTACGCGGTGTCGACCTCGCCGCTCCGGGACTCGGCGGGGACGCGCGTCGGCTACACGCTCGTCCTGCAGGACATCACCGTCGAGCGCCAGCGCGAACAGCGCCTGCAGGTGCTCAACCGGACGCTCCGGCACAACCTGCGCAACGACCTGAACGTCGTCCACGGCTACCTGGAGCTGGCGGCCGAGCGGATCGACGACGAGGGGATCGAGTCGACGCTGGAGACCGCCGAGGAGACGACGACCGAGCTGATGGAGCTGGGGACGAAGGCACGCCGGTTCGAGCAGGCGGTGGCCAACGAGCGCCAGTCGGATCGCGAAACCGTCGTGCTCAGCGACCTGATCGAGGAGCTCGCGACCGAACCGTCGCTCGATCGGCACTCGATCGACGTCGACGTCCCGCGGTCGCTCGCGCTGGAAAGCGACGAGCGGCTCCTCAGGATCGTCCTCCGGAACCTCCTCGAAAGCTGCCTCGAGTACGCCGACGAGGCGCCGACGTTCGAGATTCGGACGAGCGGCCACCCGTCTTCGGAGTTCTCGCACGTCGAGGTCCGGATGCTGGGCGCGGCGATCCCCGACCACGAGATCGCCGTCGTGGAGGACGGCCAGGAGACCGCGCTCAACCACGGCAGCGGGATGGGACTGTGGTTCGTCAAGTGGGGCGTCTCCACGCTCGGCGGCGACGTCACCTTCGAGACCGACGAATCGGAGTCGACGATCACGCTACAGCTCCCGCGAGCCGACGAGGGCGCCGACCGCGCGAGCGTCGACGCCGCGTCGCGAGACGGGGACCTTCCCGACGCCGAGCACGCTGACTGACCGCACCGGGGCGACGTTCGTCCGGTCTCACCGCTCCAGCCCCGGCGGTGCCACCGGGTCGATGTCCCGATCATCGAGATAGGTTTCCAGAAACGCCGCCCGGTCGCCGATCTCGTTCGGTCGGTGGGCGTCGGTGCCGACCGTGACGCCGACGCCGCGCTCGCGCAGGGCGTCAAGAAACGGCTCGCTCGGGTGGACGATCGACGCCTCGCGCAGCGCCCGCCCGGCGTTGATCTCGGGGACGGTACGGGAGTCGGCCAGCGCCGCCGCGACCCGACGGTAGTGGTCCTCGGTCGCTCGCCCGCGCAGCGGCGGCGTCCGCTCGGGTAGATCGAGGTGGGCGGCGACGTCGAACAGCTCGGAGTCGACGAGAGCGACGAGGTTCTCGTAGTACCGGTCGACGACGCGGTCCAGTTTCGCCTCGCTCAGGTCGGCGAACGCAGAGGCCGACTGAACCGATCGGCCGTCGACGGCGTGGACGCTCCCGATCGAATACTGAAACTCGGCGTCGGTCAGAAACTCCTCGATCCGATCCTCGTCGCGCGGTTCGTAGTTCATTTCGACGGCGTCGTAGATCTCGACGTCCGCCTCCTCGCGGGCCTGATCGATCGCCCGCCGCCGCCGCTCGTACGTCTGGTCGAGCGTGAATCCGTAGCGGGCGCGCTCGTCTCGCGCCGCCTCGCGCTCCGTGACGACGCAGTGGTCGGCCAGGCCGATCCCCTCCAGCCCCGCCGCGGCGGCGGCGTCGACCATCGCCGGGAGAAAGGCGCCGTCGGAGTAGTTCGAGTGGAGGTGGAAGTCGCGCACGGGTGGAGTTGAGCCGCAGGGGCCGTAAACGGTTGGTCTCGACCGACGTTCGCTCGCCCGTCCCACCGTGCGTTTATGAGTGATGGCGCGACCAGACGCCCCGTGCCCTGACCGCTCGATGCGACGCCGGCCGAGGCGGGCGCGTGGCGCGCCGCGTCGCAACCTGAAGCTGCCACCTGTTCGCTATACCCGTTCGGTCGCAGAGCCGCTGCTCCGGCGGCGTCGCCCGCAGGCGTAGCCCTCAAACCTCCCGCCCGCCTAGCGCGCGCCGATGGACGCCGACGCGGTCCGCGAGCGCGCAGCCGATCTGCCTGCCGAGCCGGGCGTCTACCAGTTCCTCGACGGCGACCAGGTGCTGTACGTCGGGAAGGCGGTCGACCTCCGGTCGCGCGTGCGGTCGTACGCCGACCCGCGGAGCCGCCGGATCGCGCGGATGGTCGACCGCGCGCGGACGATCGACGTCGCGGTGACCGACACCGAGACGCAGGCGCTGTTGCTGGAGGCGAACATGATCAAGCGCCACCAGCCGCGGTACAACGTCCGGCTGAAGGACGACAAGTCCTACCCGCTGGTCCAGCTGACCGATCACGCCGTCCCGCGGATCGAGATCACGCGCGATCCCGACGAGGCGGCGACGGTGTACGGCCCCTACACGAACCGCGGCGAGGTCGAGACCGTCGTCAAGGCGCTCCGGGAGACCTACGGCGTGCGGGGCTGCTCGGACCACAAGTACTCCGGGCGCGACCGGCCCTGCCTGGACTACGAGGTCGGACTCTGTACCGCGCCCTGTACCGGCGAGATCTCCGAGGAGGCGTACGCCGAAGACGTCGAGTCGGTCCGCCGATTCTTCGAGGGCGAGACGGGCGTGCTCGCGACGCCGCTCCGCAGCGCGATGGAGCAAGCGTCGCAGGACCGGGAGTTCGAACGCGCCGCGAACCTCCGCGATCGCCTCGAAACCGTCGAGCGCTTCCACGGCGAGGGCGGCGCCGCGGTCAGCAGCGAGGATGATCGGGGCGAGCGCGCGGTCGACGTGCTCGGCGTCGCCGTCGAGGGCGAGGAGGCCACCGTCGCGCGACTCCACAGCGAGGGCGGCCAACTCGTCGATCGGGAACGGCACACCGTCGCGGCACCCGAGAGCGGTCCCGACCAGATCCCCCGCGTGCTCGCCGCGTTCGTCCCGCAGTACTACGCCGAGCGCACGCTGCCAGACGCCCTGCTCCTGCCCGAGCATCCCGACGACGAGGAGCTGGAAGCGTGGCTCGACGCCGAGGGCGTCGCGGTCCGCGTGCCGGGCGCCGGGCGCGAGGCCAAGCTGGTCGAACTCGCGCTGAAGAACGCCCGACGCTCG
This sequence comes from Natronoarchaeum mannanilyticum, assembly GCF_039522665.1. Taxonomy (NCBI): domain Archaea; kingdom Methanobacteriati; phylum Methanobacteriota; class Halobacteria; order Halobacteriales; family Natronoarchaeaceae; genus Natronoarchaeum; species Natronoarchaeum mannanilyticum. The sequence continues at coordinate 1,085,893 of NZ_BAAADV010000001.1, read as the reverse complement.
GGCGGGCGCCGCGACGAGGTCGGCGCGCTGGAAAGCGCGCTGGACCTCGACGCCGCCGACCGGATCGAGGGGTTCGACGTGAGCCACGCCCAGGGCAAGGCGGTCGTCGGCAGCGACGTCACCTTCGTCGACGGGACGCGCGAGAGCGCCGACTACCGCCGGAAGAAGCTCGACGAGCGAAACGACGACTACGGCAACATGCGAACCCTGATCGAGTGGCGCGCTCGTCGGGCGGTCGAAGGCCGGGGCGACCGACCCGATCCGGATCTCCTGCTGATCGACGGCGGCGAGGGCCAGCTCTCGGCGGCCCGGGACGCCCTCGACGAAGTCGGCTGGGACGTCCCCGCCGTCGCGCTCGCGAAAGACGAGGAGCTCGTGATCACGCCCGATCGGACCTACGACTGGCCCGACGACGCGCCCCAGCTCCACCTGCTCCAGCGCGTCCGCGACGAGGCGCATCGGTTCGCGGTGCAGTACCACCAGACCGTGCGGGACGACGTCTCGACGGCGCTCGACGACGTGCCGGGGATCGGTCCCGAGACCAGGAAGCGCCTCCTGCGCCGGTTCGGTAGCGTCGACGGCGTCCGCTCGGCGTCGCCCGACGAACTGGCGTCGGTCGACGGCGTCGGTCGGAAGACCGCGGCGACGCTCGACGAGCGACTGTGAGGGGATCGGCGGACTCCGGGAACGCCGGACGCACCGATTTATTCCGAATTGTTTGAATTCTCGCGTTGAATTTACGTTCTCGCGCTCGGTTCGGTGAGAACTTTACTCTCCGGAGAGGGTAGTGTAGCCTATGGCCACCGAGTTCGGCGCGGTATCGCTCGTCCCGCCGCTGCTGGCGATCGCGCTGGCGATCGTCACCCGGCGGGCGCTGCTGTCGCTGTTCGTCGGCGTCTGGATCGGCGGCGTGATCAACGTCGCGGGCGCCGGGATCGACGGTCCGGTCGACGTCCTGACGCTGCCGTTCGTCGGCGTCGTCGAGGCGTTCGACTGGATCGTCCCGGCGATCGGCGACAGCACGACCAACGCGGAGATCATCGTGTTCACGTTCCTGCTGGGCGCCGGCATCGCCCTGCTGTGGCGCCTCGGCGGCTCGCTGGCGGTCGGGCAGGCCGCCGCCGGCGTCGTCGACTCCCACCGCAAGGTCGGCGTGATGGCGTGGTTGCTCGGGATCGTCTGGTTCTTCGACGACTACGCCAACACCGCCATCGTCGGCAGCGCGATGAAAGACATCGCGGACACGATGAACATGTCCCGCGAGAAGCTGGCGTACGTCATCGACTCGACGGCGGCGCCGGTCGCGACGTTCGGCATCTCCAGCTGGACGGCGTTCCAGATCGGGCTGATCGAGGGCCAGTACGCCGAGATGGGGATCGCCGGCCAGACGCCCTCCGCGACGGTCACCTGGCTCTGGTCGATCCCGTTCAACGTCTACTGCCTGCTCGCGGTGTTGATGGTCGGGATCGTCGTCGTGACCCAGCGCGACTTCGGCGAGATGCTGGACGCCGAAACCCGGGCGCGCGAAACGGGCAAAGTCACGCGTGACGACGCCAACCCGCTCCAGAGCATGAAGGCGGATCTGGGCGAGCCGGTGACTGACGACCCGCGGCTCCGGACGTTCGTCGTTCCGGTGGTCGTCCTCGTCGCGGTCGTGGTCGGGAGCGCCGCTGTGACGGGCTACGCCCCCGGTCGGTCGGCGGTCGGCGTCGCCGAGAACGCCAACTTCACGGGCGCGCTCGTCTGGGGGTCGTTCGCGATGGTCGCGACTGCGATCGCGATGGGCGTCGGCGAGGGCGCGATGGACATCGACGAGGCGATGGAGACGGTGCTCGACGGGTTCGGCATCATGCTCCACGCGGTCAGCATCCTCGTACTCGCGTGGTCGATCGGCTCGGTCGCCGGCGCGCTGGGCACCGGCCGGTACGTCACGAACCTCGCGGAGGGCGTCGTGACGCCGACGTTGCTGCCGATCGTGATCCTCTACGCGTCGGCCTTCATCGCGTTCTCGATCGGCACCTCCTGGGGGACGATGAGCCTCGTCACGCCCGTCGCGGTGCCGATGGCCTGGGAGATCGGCGGCGGCGACCCCCAGATGGTCGCGGTGGCTATCGGCGCGCTGTTCAGCGGGGCGATCTTCGGCGACCACGTCTCGCCGATCTCCGACACGACGATCCTCTCCTCGACGTTCGCCGGATCGGACCACATCGACCACGTGCGCACCCAGATCTACTACGCGCTGACGGTGATCCTCGTCGCGACGGTCGTCTACCTCGCGTGGAGCCTCGTCGGGTCGACGTACGCGATGGCGATCCTGTTGCCCCTGGGCGTCGTCGCGCTGGCGGGCATCGTCTACGCGCTCTCGGAGTTCGACGCCGCCCGCAAGAACGTCCCGGCGAAGCCGTTCTCGGGGGAGTCGCGCGGTTCGGCACCCGGCGACGACTGAGTCGGAACGCCACCGGTCTGTCCGGGCCCGATTTTTTGCCGTTCCGCGTCCTACTTCCCGCTGTGACCTCGCCTCTCGCCGCTTCCTGGTCTCCGGAGGGCGCGCCCTCCCGGCGCGACGTCGCGCTCACGCTCCTGCTGATCGCGTGGGCGGTCTGGGGGATTTCGACGGCGGAGACGGTCGCCTGGGGCTGGCTGGGCGCGGGCGTCGTGACGTTCGCGATCGCGGCGGGACCGCTCGCCGTCACGCGGCTGGGCGACCGAGTCGGCGCGTGGTTCCGCGGAATCGGATACGCGGGCCGAACGGTCGTCATCGTCCTTTTTGCGGTGACGGTCTGGACCGCGATGTCGCTGCTGGATTCCCTGACGGTTCCGCTGAGTAGTTTCGCCTACGGCGGCGTCTTCGGCATCGCGATCGTCGTGGCCGTCGAACTGGGGCGGGCGCTGACGACGCAGGACTGGCCCCGGTAGTGCCAACCGTTAACCACGTACGCTCCTAACGTCAGGTATGTCACGTCCGGGGGGCGACGGCGTCGAGGGCAAACGGGGGATCAGGCCGCGCGCGGTGCTGGTCGGCTTCGCCGCGTTAGCGATCGGCGCGTGGGTCGCGCTGAACTTCCTGTCGACGTCGCCGCTGGCGGTCGTCGGCGCCCTGTTGCTGCTGCTCGCGGTCGTCACGGTCGCCAGCGCCGTCGAGATCGTCGGCGCCTACGAGAAGCGCGCGCTGACCGTGTTCGGCGAGTACCGGAAGCTGCTCGAACCCGGCATCAACTTCGTCCCGCCGTTCGTCTCGAAGACCCACGCTTACGACATGCGGACCCAGACGATCGACGTCCCGATGCAGGAGGCGATCACGCGGGACAACTCGCCGGTGCGAGCCGACGCCGTCGTCTACATCCGCGTGATGGACGCCCGGAAGGCGTACCTGGAGGTCGACGACTACGAGCGCGCGACCTCGAACCTCGCCCAGACGACGCTCCGGGCGGTGCTGGGCGACATGGAGCTCGACGAGACGCTCAAGGAGCGCTCGAAGATCAACCGCCGGATCAACACGGCGATCGACGAGGCGACCGACGAGTGGGGGATCCGCGTCGAGGCCGTCGAGGTGCGCGCGGTCACGCCCAGCCAGGGCGTCCAGAGCGCGATGGAACAGCAGACCGCCGCCGAGCGCCGGCGCCGCGCGATGATCCTCGAAGCGCAGGGTGAACGGCGCTCCGCCGTCGAGACCGCGGAGGGCGACAAGCAGTCGAACATCATCCGCGCGCAGGGCGAAAAGCAGAGCCAGATCCTCGAAGCGCAGGGCGACGCCGTCTCGACCGTGCTGCGCGCCAAGTCCGCCGAGTCGATGGGCGAGCGGGCCGTCCTCGACAAGGGGATGGAGACGCTGGCCGGCATCGGGCAGGGCGAGTCGACGACGTTCGTGCTGCCCCAGGAGCTGACCTCGATGCTGGGCCGCTACGGCAAGCATCTCTCGGGCGGCGACGTCACCGGCGACGGCGCGTCGCTCGACAGCCTCCAGATTGACGCCGAGACGCAGGAGCTGCTGGGGCTCGACGACATCCAGGCGATCCTCGGAGAGGTCGAGGATGTCGGCGGGATCGGCGAGGGCGAGGCGCCGCTGGGCGGCGAAGCGGGCGCCGAAATCGCTGGTGCCGGACGCACGCGGGAGGAAGCGTCGGACGGCTCTGACGCCGATTCCGGATCCGAGACGACGGAACTCGCCGAGGAGCGGGAGCGCTGACGCCACGCAGCGGCGTCGATCCGCTGGCTTTCCGACGCCGCTCGACGGGCGAGTACCTTTTTGCTGTCGCGACGAGTCGCCCCCGCCATGGACGAGTGGCGCGGGCGCGTCGACGAACTCCTCTACGCCGGCGAGTCGATCGAGGAGCGGGTCGAAATCGGCGACGCCGAAGTCGTGGTGACCACCCACCGCGTCCTCGCGCTGACTCCCTCGGGCGACGGCGAGCGCTACCGGGCGATCGACCGGCCGAACGTGCTGGGCGCGTCGATCGACGCCGACGGCGATCGGGGCCACGTCCTGACGGCCGGAAAGGCGGCGCTCGTCGCGGCGCTGCTGTTCGCGCTCGACGCCGCCGTCGATCTGGGCGGACTGCTCTCGATGCCGTCGTCCGGCGCGCCTCCCGGGGCTGCAGGGGCGCTGGAGGCCGTGACGAGTGCGCTCGCGCTGGTCGACCTCCTGTTGACGCTGGCGTGGGCGCTGCCGGCGGTCGTCGCGCTGGCGTTCTTAGTCCGATACATCGTCGGGCGACGCCCCGCGCTCAGGATCGAAATCGCAGGAACGGACGACGTGGTGATCCCCGCCGGCGAGAACCCGCCGCTCGAGCGGCTCGAACGCGCACTCGATTTCGACGAGTCGTGAGCGCGGCTCAGACGTCCTCGAGCGCGGCCTCGATCTCGTCGTAGTCGGGGAACTCCGGCCACTCCTCGCTGACCCAGGCGTACTCCACGGTGCGGTCCTCGTCGAGCAGGAACGCCGAGGGCCGGGGCTCGCTGATCCCGGTCATGCCGTCGAGCTCGTGGGCGATGCCGTACTCGACGGCGACGGTGTTTTTCGGATCGGAGAACAGGTCGTAGTCGATCTCGCGCTCCTCGATCAGGCGCTTGTGGGAGTACGGATCCGAGATCGAGCAGCCGACGATCTCGACGTCGTACTCGTCGTCCCACGCCCGGTCGCGGAGCTCGTTCCAGACGTACGTCGCCGGGAACGCGCCGTCCATCGTCGTGAACACCAGCAGAACGGGCCCCTCGTCGGTCAGGTCGGAGAGCGATCGATCCTCCCAGTACTCCTCGTTGACCAGCGGGCGCGTGAAGTCGGGCGCGACCTCGCCCTCCGCGACGTGGTCGGCCTCGCCGAGATCGACGACGTCGAACTCCATCTACTCGTCACCCCCGCTGGGATCGCCGCTGGCACCCGTCGCCCCGGCGGCGTCCGGCCGTTCGCTCCCCTCGGCGCCGTAGGTCTTCTCGAGGTAGTCGACGATGTTGGCGCTCTCCGACATCGTGACGCCGGTGCGCTCGTCGACGATCGCGGGCACCGAGCGCTTCCCGCTGACGCGCTTGACGACGTTGCGCTGCGAGTGCATCGGCTCGACGAACCGCGAGCTGTAGTCGAGTTCGAGCTCGTCCAGCGTGCGGGCGACCCGCTCGCAGAACGGGCACGCCTGCAGGCGGTAGAACGTGATCGGCTGGTCGGACTGGCTCATACCGTACAGTTGGGACGGCACGCGTGAAAGCGTTGGGCAGACGGCCGTCGTTGCCGGTCGCGTCGATCGAGCACGTGTGCGAGTGGACTCGCCGCTCGGCTGTCGCAGCCGCAGAACGGTGGGGTGTTCCGTGGGCTTCCCTCACAAGAGTTAATTCACCCGCCCGGCAAGTACCCGTGTCGATGGGTATACCTGTCTCGTGGTTGGCGCCGCTCGCCGCGGAAGTGCCGTTTGTCGGGATCGAACTGGCACAGTCGACGATCGCCGTGCTCGGCGTGGCGTGCATCGTCGTCCTGATCGGGCTCTCGGCGTTTTTCTCCTCTTCGGAGATCGCCATGTTCTCGCTGCCCGACTACCGCGTCGAGTCGCTGGCCGAGGAGGGCAAGCCCGGCGCCCTGACGCTTCAAGGGCTCAAGGAAGACCCTCACCGCTTGTTGGTGACGATCCTCGTCGGGAACAATCTCGTCAACATCGCGATGTCGTCGATCGCGACCGCGCTCGTCGGGATGTACCTCACGAGCGGCATCGTCGCGGTGCTCGTCTCGACGTTCGGGATCACGGCGCTGGTCTTGCTGTTCGGCGAGAGCGCGCCCAAGTCCTACGCGGTCGAGCACACCGAATCCTGGGCGCTGACGATCTCGCGCCCGCTGAAGCTCTCCGAGTACCTGCTGAAGCCGCTGGTGATCACGTTCGACTTCCTCACCCGGCAGGTCAACCGGCTGACCGGCGGCGGCAGCGCGATCGAGTCGGGCTACGTCACGCGCTCGGAGATCCAGGACATGATCGAGACCGGCGAGCGCGAGGGCGTCATCGAGGAGGACGAACGCGAGATGCTCCAGCGGATCTTCCGGTTTAACAAGTCCATCGCCAAGGAGGTGATGACGCCGCGGCTCGACATGACCGCGGTGCCCGCCGACGCCTCCGTCGAGGAGGCGCTCCAGACCTGCGTCCAGAGCGGGCACGCCCGCGTCCCCGTCTACGAGGGGAGCCTCGACAACGTGATCGGCGTCGTCCACATCCGCGACCTGGTTCGGGACACTAACTACGGCGAGGCCGACTCGCGGACGCTCGAGCTCGAGGACCTGATCAACCCCACGCTCCACGTCCCCGAGTCCAAGAACGTCGACGAGCTGCTCACCGAGATGCGCGAGGAGCGCATGCACATGGTGATCGTCATCGACGAGTTCGGCACCACCGAGGGGCTGATCACCATGGAGGACATGGTCGAGGAGATCGTCGGCGAGATCCTCGAAGGCGGCGAGGACGAGCCGATCGAGTACGTCGAGGACGGCGCCGTCGTCCAGGGCGAGGTCAACATCCACGAGGTCAACGAGGCCCTGGAGATCGACCTCCCGGAGGGCGAGGAGTTCGAGACCGTCGCCGGCTTCGTGTTCAACCGCGCTGGCCGACTGGTCGAGGCCGGCGAAGAGATCACCTACGACGGCACCCGAATCACCGTCGAGGAGGTCGAGAACACCCGCATCAAGAAGGCCCGGCTGGAACAGCTCGACGTGCCCGAAGAAGCGAAGGTCGAGTCCGACGACGACGACGTGGCCGTCGCCGACGAGGAGAACGGCACGTCGGTCGACAACTGAGGCGATCCGACCTTTTTGCCGGCTTCGACCGATGAGTAGCCGTGGGATAGCCCTCGCTCGTCGTCGCCGGCGTTCCGGTGCGAGAACTATCCACGGCAGCTCGGCCAGCGTTGAGATTGGGTATATGCGTCTGTCTGGTAATACTGGTGTACAATGAACAAAAGTTCACGAAAAAGATTAATAGCTGCCGGAACATTGTCGTATCCAGGTGAAACCAACGTGAGTATACAAAAAGAACGGTACAGCTGTAGCGAGTGCGAACGGACCGTCCACCCGGTATCGTACCGCGCGACCTGTCCGGATTGCGGCGGAGAACTCGACGACGGCGTCGCGCCGTGGCGCTCGTCGTAGCGGCAGTACCCTTCTACTTTCTTTGCGGCGCGCTCTCAGAACAGCAGCGAAACGCCGGTGTATCCCGCGTATCCGACGACGATCGCGCCGACGAGCGATGCGATCCACGCGAACACCGTGTACCCCATCTTGCTCGCGCTGACGCCGCCCCCGCCCGCGGCGTAGCCGCTGCCGATGATCGAACTGACGATGATCTCGTTGAAGGAGACGGGGATGCCGAAGAAGACGGCGGTCTGAGCGATCGCGAACGAGGGGATCAGCGCGGCGATCGACCGGCGCGGCCCCAGCGAGGAGTAGTCCTGCGCGATCGCCTTGATCATCCGCGGCGCGCCCGTCCAGGAGCCGACGAGCAGCCCGAGCCCGCCGCCGACCAGCGCGGCGGTCACCGGCACGCCCCGCGGTTCGACCAGCGGGAGCATCGGTCCGACGGCCAGTCCGACCTGACTCCCGCCCGCGGAGAACGCAACGAGTCCGCCCATCACGAGCAGGAACCGGCGCTGTCCGCGGTCGGCGTCGACGCGCAGGTCGCGATACAGCGCCAGTCCCGACAACGCGCCGAGCGCGAGCGTCGCGACGGCCTGCCCGGCGATCGGTGACAGCGGCAGCGGGCCGGCGATCGTCTGGGCGATCGTGGCGCCCTCGCCCGGCGGGCCGAGCACGACGAACTCGACGTTCGCGAGGATCACGCCGACCAGCCCGGCGAGCACCGGTACCGTCGCCTGCTCGTCCCACGAGTCGTTTCGCAGCGTCTTCGCCGTCACGTAGGCGATCCCCCCGCCGACGAACGGCGTCAGGATCCACAGCGCGCCGATCTCGCGGTACTTCGCCCACGCGGGATCGCCGCCCATCGCCAGCCCGACGCCGACGACCGCGCCGGTGACGGTGAAGGCCGTCGCGATGGGATAGCCGGTAAACACGCCGATCGCGACCAGCGTCGCCGCGATGATCAGCGCGAGCGTCGCCGCCGTAGGGGTCAGCGAGACGCCGCCGATCAGCTCTCGTCCGACCGCTTCGGAGACGTTCGCGCCCTGCAATACGGCGCCGAGAAAGCCCAGCAGTCCCACGAAGAAGCCGGCCCGCATCACCGAAATCGCGTTGGCGCCGACCGCCGGCGCGAACGGGGTCGACCCGCTGGAGCCGGCGCCGATCGCCCAGGCCATGAACATACTCGCCAGCCCCGCAACCAGAAGCGTCGCCAGCGTCGCGGCGTCGACCATCTATCGGCGTACTACCGCCGGCCCCTACAAGTGCCTACCGACCGAGCGCCGTGAGTTCGCCGGCGTCACTGCCGCCAGTTCGATCGGATCGTCGCGGCGGCTTCGTCGAACCGTGAGTCGATATCTGCGCTGTCCTGTAGTACCGCGTAGATTGCGTCCTCGACGGGCGCCCAGACCTCGTTCATCCGCCGGTGGCTCGGTATCGGGATCCCGCTCTCGTAGGAGCGTTTGAACCCGGCAACTTGTTCGCCGAGACTGTCGTCGCTGATCGAGTCGACTACCGGAACCGAGCCGTGGGCCCGTGCGTGCGCCAGCTGTCGCTCCCTGCTCGTCGAAATCCACTCGGCGTACTCCAGCGCCGCGTCGCGGCGCTCGGCGTCGTCGGCCATGCGGGCCGAGAAGTACCACATCGAGGTGCCCGTGTACGGCGCGGGCGCGTGGCCGTCGATGGCGGGTAACGGAGCGACGCCGACGTCGAGGCCGCTGTCCTCGAAGGCCCCGATCGCCCAGGGACCGTTGATCGCCAGCGGCGCGTTTTCGTTCCGGAACACGTCTCGCTGGGATTCGCGGTCCAGACCCAGTGCGACGTACGGCCAGATGCGGTCGCGGAGGAACTCCATCCCGCGCTTGGTCGCGTCGAGATCTACTCCGGTTTCTCCCTCGCCGTTTTCGTCGATTTGGAGGTAGTAACCGCCGAAGGCGTGCAGCCAGGCGCTGGCGAAGTAGGCGTCGATCGGGTGCGAGAGGCCGAACTTGCCCTGGGTGGGGTCGTTGTGCTCCTGCATGATCGACTCCATCTCGTCGAACGTCTCCGGGGGTTCATCGACCATGTCCTCGTTGTACAACAGCCCGACCGTCTGGCTGGCGACCGGCAGCCCGACGACGGCGTCGTCCGGGCCGACCGTGATCGCCTCGACCGCGGGCGAACTGAACTGATCGGCGGGATCGACCTTGAGGTCGTCGCTGGCGTCGTACAGGAAATCGCGCTCCCAGTGCCCGCCCGTCCAGTTCTGGGTCCAGCGGTACATCTCGGGGCCGTCACCGGCGGCCAACCTGGTCGTGACGGCGCTCCGGAGGTCGCCGTTTTCTTCGGTGACGATCTTCACGTCTTTCGCCTCGTTGTACATTTCGAGGCTCTCCTCGAACGTCTCGGTCCTTGACTCACTCATCGCGTGCCAGAGCATCGCGTCGCCGCGCCCCGGCGGCGGAGCGCAGCCGCATGTCGTTTTCACGCCACAGCCCGCCAGGACGCTCGTCGCTCCGGCGGCACTTAGTTTTCCGAGCAGATCCCGCCGGCTCGTTCGCATACCGAATGGTTCAGAGAAATGATGATAAAACTATCGGGAAGCATCGCGGAAGCGGTCGCCGGGGTCAGTTCGACGACGGCTTCGATCGACCGTCGGTCTCCTCCTCGGGCGGTTCGACGCCTTCCGCGGCCGCGGCGACGTCGGTGTCCTTCTCGGTGTCGACGTGCCAGCGGTCGATCTCGTCCTCGTACTCGGCGAGCCGGGAGGACACCTCCTCTTTGAGCTCGTCGTCGTTGACGTTGACCTCGAAGACGAACACCTCCTCGTCGCTGCGTGTCGAGCGCTGGAGGTTCGCGCTGATCAGCTCGTTGTCGAAGTAGTACGGCGCGAGCTGGGTCATCACGCGCTGGTAGACGGTGTTCTCCACGGACCGGAGCGCTTTGCGGCCCGCCGAGTCGGCCGCGCGGGCGACGTACTCGATCGACTCGCCCCACTTGTCGACCGCGCCGTTGGCGTCGTCCTCGTCGAGTTTCTCGTAGGACTCGCTGAGCTTCTCCCCCGCGGTGCGGATGTCCTCGTCGGGGTTCTTGCCGGCCTGTTCGCCTTTTCCCTCCTTGACGCTGGCCTGGTCGGCCGTTTTCTCGCTGACGTCCTCTTCGATGCGCTCGTGGGATTTGGGTCGCCACTCGTCCCACTCGGCGAACGCGTCCGGGTAGCTCGGCTCGCCCGCGGACTCGTTGGCGTCGACGTCGCGCAGCGCCCGGGTGATCCGCTCGCCGTGTTCGACGACATCGCCCCACGCCCCGCGGATCTTGAACCCGGAGATGCTCTCTTCCATGCCGTTGAGTAGCCGCTAAGGACACGGGCGGTTAAACGCTTTGCCCCCGGTGCGTAGGGACCGCCCGCTCGCCGTGCCGACGTGGTTTGGTTCCGGCGGTCGAACGCCACTGTCGACTCGCCATCACCGCGCCGTCACCGCCCGTACGTCAGCCGGGTCGCGAGCTCGTCGAGGCGTCGTTTGAGCCGGCCGGCGGCGACCTGGAGTCGCATCGCCGCGCGGGCATCGCGCTCGTCGACCTCGATGCGCTCGTCACCGAACGGGTCGCGCTCGCCGTCCCCGTCGCTCGCGTCGACGGCCGAGCTGATGCCACAGCGGCCGCAGGCTTCCGTCCGTTTCTCCCCCATGCTGTGTGTGACTATGGACCGCAATCTGGTAAAGTTTTCAGCGCCGCCGAGCGCCGACCAGAACTCGCCCCGTTTTCTCGGCCGAGTTTCGGCGTCTCGACGCCGGTCATCCCGATACGCGGGGGCGTCGCGTTTCGCGCCGGGAGACGCCGCTGTCAGCTATATATGGTGGTTCGATCACAGTTTACACATGGCGCCCTCCGCCGTCGAACGCCCGCCGCCGACGACCGACTCGCCGCCCGAGTGGGACGACGAGTACCTCGACGACGCCGCCGACCGGCTCGCGCACAACTACGATCTGGCGCGCGACGTGACGATCCGGGACGAGCCGTTCGAGCTGTACGGCCGGATGGACATGGAGAGCCGGAAGCACTTCCTGCATCCCTCGATCTCGTTCGCCCAGCACGAGGTCCACGAGCACCTGTTCGTCCGCCGGGTCGACGCGCTGTACGTCGCCGAACTGGAGCATCTCGTCGACTTCTGTCACGATCTGGCCGACGACTGGATCGAGCCCGACGAGGAACACTACGGAACCGAGTTCACCGTCGTCCTCGTTCCGCCGGTGCTCACCGACGACGTTCGATCGTTCGTCGAGGACTTTCGCGACCGGACGCTCATCAAGTTCGGTTACCACGGCCACTACGAGATCAACCTCGTCGTCACGGCGCCTTCGGACGAGGAACTCGTCGCCAGCGAGAACGCGGACGTTCGGTCGGCGTTCGCGACGTGGGAGTCGATCGAGCGCGCCGAGCCGGGGCTGCTCGATCTGCTCAAGCGACGGCTACAGCTGTAGTTGGTCGCCGGCGAAAAAACGGCGTCCGGCGTGGGGACGCCGACGGTCAGTCGTCGCTTCCTTCGGACTCGCTTCGCTCGTCCGAACTTCCGATAGACTCGCGTTGCTCGTCTATCGACGTTCGAGATCCGAAGGATCTCTCACCTTCGCCTGGCTCGCCGCCGTCGGCCGCTGCCACTTCCCCGCCCGTCCGGACGCGCTGGATGTTGCTGTACCCCATCCTGACCAGCGACAGCGCCAATCCCACGAGCACGAACGCGATGACGATCTGCAGGGACGTCCCGACCAGATCGAGCACGGTCGCGTCGGCCATCCAGGAGCTATCGAGCAGCTTCACCGCGATGTTCTGGTACAGCGCCAGCCAGAGCAAGCCCAGCACCGTGATCGACGCCATCACCACCATCGGGACGCCGGTGCTGACCAGCTGCTTGGTCTCGTCCCAGTTGGCGAGCCAGACCGTCGCGGTCAGCAGCGCGAGCGCGGCCAGCAGCTGGTTGGCGCCGCCGAACAGCGGCCAGAGGTCCTCCCATCGACCGCTGGTGACCAGCACGTACGCGAGCACGACCTGGACGCCGGTGCTGAAGTAGCGGTTCGCGGCGACCGACTGGGTCGTCGTCTCGGGCGTCTCGACGATCTCTTCGAGCATATACCGGCCCAGCCGCGCCGCGGTGTCGGTGCTGGTCAGCAGGAAGCTCACCAGCACCAGCGCCATGAAGGGCGCGCCGTACGACGCCGGGATGCCGAAGCTCGTGAAGATGACGCCCCCGCCGGTCGCGAAGTTCGGCAGCGCGAGGCCGATGCCGCCCGACGCGGCCACGTCGGCGACCAGCACCACCGTACAGAGCGCGACCGTCGCGAGCAGCCCCTCGCCGAGCATCCCGCCGTAGCCGATCAGGCGCGCGTCGGTCTCCTTGTCGAGCTGCTTCGCCGTCGTTCCCGAGGAGACCAGCGAGTGGAACCCGCTGATCGTCCCGCAGGCGATCGTGATAAACAGCAGCGGGAACAGCGGCATCAGCGCGAAACTGGCGACGTCGCTCCCCCAGAACCCGTAGTACGCCTGCGTGTTGATCGTCAGCGGCTCGGCCGCGGTGCCAAAGACCGTGCCGACGATGATCGCCAGCAGCGCGCCGCCGACCCCGGCGTACAGCAGGAACGACGAGAGGTAGTCGCGGGGCTGGAGCAGCGTCCACACCGGCAACACGGCGGCGACGAACGCGTACAGCAGCACGACGACGATCCACGCCGCGATGTTCGGGTTGAACAGCTCGGCGCCGGGCAGCCACGCGCCGCTGCTCGCGAACAGCACGATCGTGCCGGCGGGGTAGCTCGCGTCGCCCACCGCCGGGAACAGCGCCAGCGGGTACTGCACGCCGACCCAGACGCCGGCGAACACCGCGGCGACGAACGCGACCGTCCCCGGAATAAAGGGCAGGTCGAGCTGGTACAGGTAGACGCCGAAGGCGAGCGCCAGCCCGATGTAGATGATGCTCGCGGTCGCCGCTTGCGGATAGGCGTCGAGCACGATGCCGACGACCAAGGCGAACACCGCGACCACGAGGATGATCGTCAGGAACGCGAACCACAGCAGCCGATTCTTCCCGCGCTCGCCGAGGTACGAGCCGATGATCGACCCGATCGACTTGCCCTCGTGGCGGATCGACCCCGACAGCGACATGAAGTCGTGGACGGCGCCCATCAGCGGGTTGCCGATCGCGACCCACAGCACGGCCGGCACCCACCCCCAGACCAGCGCCGCCGTGATCGGGCCGACGATCGGCGCGCCGCCCGCGATGCTCGAATAGTGGTGCCCCAACAGGACCGGCTTCTTCGACGGCACGTACTCCTGTCCGTCCTCGTACTCGTGGGCCGGCGTCGTCCGCTCCTCGTCGAGATCGACGAAGTTCGCCAGGTACCGGGAGTACCCCAGATACCCCGCGCTGAACATCGCCAGCACGCCGAGCACGAGCCAGATCACCTGGACCATCCGTTCTCCCCCTATGTTATCATTATCAATACTGATAATAAACCTTGGTGCCGGATACCACGGGGGACGTAGCGATTCGATCGGGGCGGCGTCGGGACGCGATCGCGCGCCCGGCGACGCCGCGGACGCCGCCGCGCTTCGGCGTCCCGCGGCGCCGACTACCCCGACCGCGCGTCCGACGCCGCCGCGGCCGCCGCGTCGACGTCGAGCGCATCGGCGACGGCGTCGAGGTGCTCGCCCCGGATTTCCTCGACTCGCGACTCGATCGTCGCGACGACCGGCGCGTCGAACGTCGACCGGATCGTCGCGAGCCGCTCGCGCTCGGTCTCGCGGCGGGCCCGCAGGTACCGCGCGCCGCGGCCGTCTTCGTGATCGTCCGGCGCGGGCGTGAGCCGGTTGACGACCAGTCCGCGGACGCCCAGATCGTGCTCGGCGAGGTCCGCGATCGCCCGCTCGGTCTCCCGAATCGACAGCTCGTCGGGGTTCAGCACGAAGAAGAAGGCGGCGTCCTCGCGGAGCACGCGCCCGGCGAACTCGAAGTTCTCCTTGCGCTCGCGCAGGCGGGCCACGATCGGGTCCTCGTCGACGCTCGTGGCCTGTCGCTCGCCGATCGCTGCCTTCTCGTAGAGGTCGATGCTCTCGGTTCGCTTGCGGACCAGTCGGTCGATCCACGACTCCAGCAGCTCGGGCAGCGAGAGCAGTCGCAGCGTCCCGCCGGTCGGCGAGGTGTCGAACACGACCCGGTCGTACTCCTCGCGTGAGCGCATCACGTCGACGAACCGGTCGAACAGCGCGGCCTCGTGGGCGCCGGGCGTCCGGTGGGCCAGCTCGATCTGCCGGTCGATCTCGTTGACGATCGCCGGGCTCACCTGATCGGACAGCGAGCGCCTGATCCGGTTCATGTGGGCCTCGACCTCGGCGTCTGGGTCGATCTCCATCGCCCACAGATTCTCGCGGCCGTCGACCGGGCGGGGATCGTCGCCCAGCGGCTGGTCGAACACGTCGGCGGTGCTGTGGGCCGGATCCGTCGAGACCAGCAGGGTGTCGAGCCCGGCCGCCGCACAGCGCGTCGCGTAGGCGCTCGACACCGTCGTCTTACCGACGCCGCCCTTCCCGCCGAAGAACACAAAGCGATCCTCGGCGTCCGGCCGGTCGTTTGCGGTCGAATCGCCCGCCATCAGAAGTGGTACTGCTGGCCCTTGCGTTCGAGCACCGACGAGCGGTCCCACATCCGGCGCTCCCACTGCTCGAACTCCTCGGCGAGGTAGGGCAGCAGCTCCGCGGTGTAGTACGACGCCGGGCTCGGGACGCCGAAGGCGTCGGCGAAGCAGGCCAGCAGGAACTCGTCCTCCCGATCCTCGGCTTCCTTCTCGATCAGCTCGTACGCCGGGTGCTCGATCATGCCGTGGTAGAGCCCGTGGAGCACCTCCCGGAGGTACTCGCGGTAGGCGGCGATCCGATCGGCGAGGCTCATACGATACGTGAGGTCCGATCGGCAGTTAAACGGGAGGTGTGTGCAACCGCACCGCACGGTGTCGTCTGTCGCATCGGCGTCGAGACGGCGGCGTCGTGACCTCGTCGCCGAGGCGTCGCGATGCCGACGAGGGGCTTTTCTCCGACGGGTCTCACTCGCCACGCTACCGTGCTCCGGCGAGCCTCGCGCCCCGCTACAGCATCAGCGGGAGCGCGAACAGCGGGACGAGCGCGACGAGCGCGAGGCCGCCGTACAGAAGGCGCCGCAGCCGCAACTCGACGGGCACCTCGCGCCTGAGTTCGGGGCGGACGGTCCAGACGAAGCGGTGGTAGGCGACGACGGTCGTCAGCACCGTCGCGCCGGCGCAGGCGACGAGCGCGGCCCGCAGCGACAGCCCGAGCGTGAGGAGGTAGCCGGGGCCGAGCGAGAACGTCGCGGTGCCGGCCAGCACGGCGACGACGAGGAACGGGACCGGGTCGACGGCTCGCCGGTGGCGGTTCCGTAGTTCCATAGTGGTGTGGGGCCGCTCGCGACCGGCTGTCGCGCTGCGGCGGGGTCGTCCCGGCGTAAGCGACACCGGGCCATAAGCTTCCTGCCCGATATGCTTGGGAGCGCTTTGACGCGCGGAGCCGACCGTCGACGGCGTCGCCGAGCGCGATGATGGTCGGACGCCGTTGTGCGGTCGGCGGCCGGACGCCGTCGGGAGTCGATGAACGGATGTCGCGGCGCGGACCGGCCGCTGGCGAGCCTCGTTCGGGGCGCGAAAAGTGGGTGCTACCGGCCGATTACTCGTCGTCGTCGCCGTCGTCTTTCATCTCCTGGAGGCGACCGACCAGATCCGCGGTCGTCTCCTCGGACTCGAAGGAGACTTCCCCGTCGTGGTCTTCCTCGTGGACGTTGACGGCCTCAGAGTCGTCGTCCTCGTCGACGCTCTGGTCTTTCTGCTCGGATTCGTCGTAGCTACCAAAACCCATACTCGAACAGAGAGCGGTGAACTACTAAGGTAGTTCGGTCCGGCCACCGGTTCGGGTGTCGTCCACAATCCTGCCGTGTGCTATCACGATCGTTCGCCGCGTTTTTGCCGGCGCGGGTCGACGCCTCGGTCATGTCCGATCCGGCGCTCAGCGAGGCGGGCGGCATAACGGTGCTCACGCTCTACGAGACGCGACGCGAGAGCGAGCGCGTCGCGTCGATCGAAGACGCGATCGACCGGATCGAGAACTCGCGCTCGCCCGACGCCGTCTGCGAGAAGATCGTCACCCGCGACGACACCGTCGTCTACGACTCGACCCGGAACGGCTCGATCGAGGACTGGGCCGCCGAGTGGCGCCTCGAACGCAAGCGGCTCTCGGCGAGTGAGGACGTCCGCGCGTGTCCCCACGAATCGCCGGGTTGCACGGCCGAGGATCTCTGTCTCCAGTGCACGATGGACCGGCAGATCGAGCGTCACAGCACGCCAGGTCGGTAGCCGGAATTCGGCGCCTCGCCGGGAGTGGATTCCGGCGTCGCGCTCAGTACGCCCGCTCGTACTGCTCCGGGACGTCGATCCGGTCGAGCGCGTCGAGTTCTCGCGCGGCCCGGAGCGCGAAGTGTGGGTCCCGGAGGTGTTCTCGGCCGACGATCGCCAGATCGGCCCGTTCGTTGCGAACGAGAGCGTCGGCCTGCTGGGCGGTCGTGATGCCGCCGACCGCACCGACGGCGACGTCGCGCTCGCTCTCCGCGCGGACGTGTTCGGCCAGCGGAACCTGGTAGTTCGGGCCGCCGGCGGGTAGCTGCTGGTCGGGGTGGAGCCCGCCGCTGGAGACGTCGATCAGATCGGCGCCGGCGTCGGCCAGCAGGTCGGCGAGGCGGGCCGACTGCTCGCGCGTCCACGAGTCCCGGTCGGGCAGCCAGTCGGTGCCCGAGATGCGCACGAACACCGGCCGATCGTCGGGCCAGACCTCGCGGACGGCCTCGGTCACCTCGACGACCAGTCTCGCGCGGTCCTCGAAGCTCCCGCCGTACTCGTCGGTCCGGTCGTTGGCGACCGGCGAGAGGAACTCGTGGAGCAGGTAGCCGTGGGCGGCGTGCACTTCGGCGATCTCGAAGCCGGCCGCGAGCGCGCGCTCGGCGCCGCTGCGGAACGCCTCGATCACGTCCGAAACGTCCGCCTGGGTCATCTCGCGCAGCGCCACGTCCTCCCTGCCGGGATACGGCGTCGCGCTCGGCGCGATCGCCTCCCAGCCCCCCTCGTCGGGCGACAGCGGCTCGTGGCCCTCCCAGGGACGGCTGATCGAGGCCTTCCGGCCGGCGTGGGCGAGCTGGATCGCCGGGACGCTGCCCTGCGCGCGGACGAACTCGGCGACCGGCGCCAGCGCGTCGGCGTGCTCGTCGCTCCAGACACCCAGGTCGTGGGGCGAGATGCGCCCGCGCGGCTCGACGGCGGTCGCCTCGGTCATCACGACGCCGGCGCCGCCGGTCGCCCGACTCCCGAGGTGGACGCGGTGCCAGTCGGTCGCCAGTCCGTCCCGGTCCTCGCAGGAGTACTGGCACATCGGGGAGACCATCACGCGATTCGGGAGCTCAGTTCCGCGCAGCTCCAGGGGCGAAAACAGGTCGTCGGTCATCGCCTGCGAGTTGGAACGAGGCGTCGAAAGGGCTGGCGGTAACCCCCTGGAGTTCCGGGTCTGGGTTGCAGCTACTCGACGACCTCGGCCAGCGCGTCCAGTAGCCGATCGAGCTCGCCGCGGCGCTTCCAGCCCGCGATCCGGTCGGCGATCGCGGCCGGCGGGGCGCCGAGGCTCACCGACGAGGACGCCCGCACGCGGGTGCCCTCGTCCTCGGGGTCGTAGGTCAGCGTCGTCTCCATGGCGCCCAGCGGGCCGCCGGTGCCGAGTTGCTCGTAGTCGTAGCCGCGCTCGCGGGGCTCGAATCGAAGCGCGAGTTCGAGGCCGGGACCGCCGGCCGCGACGACGGTTTCGTCCTCGCGCTCCTCGATCTCTCGGACCGAAAACGAGCCCTCGTACTCGACGATCTGGCGCGGCGTCAGCGCCCGTTCGACGGCCGCGGGCGGCGCCCGGACGAACCGCGAGACTTCGACCGTGCGCATCGTGTTGACGGTGAGCGAGGCGGCACTTGAACGTCGTCCCCCGGTCGCGCCGCGGAAGAGGATCGGTAGGTTATACTCGCCGGATCACGACGCTCCGGTAATGACGATCGAAGACCGCGACGAGGCGCACGTCGTCACGCACGCGCTCGCCAAGCACACCCTCTCGAAGCTCCGGGACGTCGAGACCGAGCAGGTCGCGTTCCGCAAGGGACTGGTGAAGCTGGGCCGCATCTGCGGCTACGAGATCATCGACGGCAGGATGGGCACCGAGTACGTCTCGCTCCAGACGCCTCTGGAGGAGACGATGGGCGAGCAGGTCAAGGGGCTCGACGACGTCGTGATCATCAACGTTCTCCGCGCCGCGACGCCGTTCGTCGAGGGGCTGCTGAAGGCGTTCCCCCGCGCCCGACAGGGCGTGATCAGCGCCAGCCGCGACGAGACCGGCCGCAACGAGGACGGCTCGTTCCCGATCACTGTCGACTACGTGAAGCTGCCCGAGATCACCGAGGACGACACCGTGATCGTCGCCGACCCGATGCTCGCGACCGGCTCGACGATGTGTACGGTGCTCGATCACGTCACCGAGAACTCGCCCGAGCCGGAGAACTTCATCGTCCTCTCGGCGGTCAGCGCCCCCGACGGACTGCTCCGGGTCGGCGAGCAGTTCCCCGACGTCGATCTGCTGACGGTCGCCATCGACGACTACCTCGACGACGACGGCTACATCGTTCCCGGGCTGGGCGACGCCGGTGACCGGGCGTTCCGGACGCAGTAGATCGCTGACGAGGCGCGCTTTTTTGCACCCTCGGACGAACGTCCGACCAGTGACGACCGACTCAACCGCGCCGTGCGAGCGCTGCGACGCCGAGATTCCCGCCGACGCGACGGAGTGTCCGAAGTGCGGCTACCGGACGCCGTGGACCCCGCGGAATCGGCGGATGGTCGCCGGCGCCAGCGCGCTCGCCGTTTGCATCACGACGTTCTGGCTCGTCTCGCTCGTCGCGCGCTGGCAGGTCGAGGGCGCGATGCCGGCAGTTTCGGTCGAGTCGCTCGTCGGGTGGCTAACCCCGGGGCTGGCCGGCGCGGCGCTGCTGTACGTCGTTCGGAACAGTTCGACCGGGACCGCGACTCGCGAGCGGCGCTCCTGACGCCGCGGCGTCGTCGGCGTCGTACGAGCGTCGTCTCGTCGCCGCCACGGCCGCCGCGGCGTCGACGCCGACCCTAGAGCTTTGTGGGTGAGGAACGCAGGTCAGTCCAGTATGTCAGACGCCTGCGACGGCTGCGGGGACTCGATCTCGGACCCGCTGGCGCGGACGGTGCGGCTCACCGTCGACCGCTCACAGGTCGACGCCCAGCGGCTCTGTCCGGCCTGCTTCGCCGACTGGATCGAGCGCTACCGCGAGGAGATGCAACCCGAAGAGCACGAGACGATCGACGACGAGATCATCGTCGACTGACGCTCGCGTCCCGTCCCGATCGACGCGCGTCGAACCCCTTCGTTTCGTGTCGAGACCGCTAGACGGGGCGCTCGTCGCGTCTCGATTCTGACGCCGGGACCGTCTGTTACGGAGCCGTACTGTCGAGAATTGTCGAAACTGACGCGCGGCGTCGATACCTTCGGGACGTGATCTGTTCCGCCGATCAGCGTTCGTCGTCGAACTCCGCCCGCCCGCTGGTGGCGCTCCGGATCCGGTCGCGCAGGTCGTCGGCGTCCTCGATCGGCGCGCGGACGGCGATCGTCACGCGTTCCTCGTAGTCGGCGTCGAACTCGACGCCCGCGCTCTCGACGATCCCCCGAACCGTCCCGGAGTCGTCGTAGTCGACGACGACCGCGAAGCGCTCGTGGGGCCGTTCCTCGATGATTCCGGCCGCATCGAGTCCGTCCTTGACCGCCCGGGAGTACGCCCGCGCGAGGCCGCCGACGCCGAGGTTCGTCCCGCCGTAGTAGCGGGTGACGACGGCGACGACGTTCTCCACGTCCTCCTGCTGTAGCACGTTCAGCGCGGGCTTGCCGGCCGAGCCGGTCGGCTCGCCGTCGTCGCTGGCCCACTCCCGGAGCGGATCGGCCCGGACGCGGTAGGCCGGCACGTTGTGGGTCGCGTCGTCGTACCGCTCGCGCACGTCCGCGACGAACGCCTCGGCGGCCTCGACGTCGGGCGCCGGCGCGACGTGGCCGATGAACTCCGAGCCCGTCACCTCGAACTCGGCGCGCCCTCTGCTTTCGACTGTTCGGTACGGTTCGTCGGTCATGACGCCTCAGCGGCCGGGGTCCGACTCGGCGGTCGATTCTCGGTCGGCGGATGCGTCGGTCGCGACCTCGTCGTACAGCAGTGCCCCGAGCACGCCGAACAGCGCGACCTCGACGAGCTTCGAGATCCCTTCGATCGGATCGCCGACGGCGTGTTCGAGCAGCACCGCAACGGGGTTGCCCACGTGGGTCTGGGCAGCGCCCTCGGGCGCCCACGGCAGCAGCGCGACGTGCCCGCCGAGGTGCCAGGTCGCCCACGCCGCGATCGAGACGGCCATTAGTGCCATCCCCGCGACGTACGCCGCAGTCCGGGGAATCGTGCCCTGCTGGACCAGCACCAGCGCGCCGAGCACGAGGACGGCGAGCCCGATGAACAGCAGCGGCCGCGGGTCACGGTAGAGCGGCTGGCCGTACTGGACGATCCGAACGAGCTTGGGGAACGCCCAGTAGAAGTGCAACCCGGCGTACACCGCCGCGAGCTGGACCGCGACGAATCCGAGGGTGCCGCGCGTACTCTCGTCCATGCTCGGTGGGTCGGGACGCCGCGGGCAATAGCCCGTCGGTTCTAGGCTGGGGTGCGCTCAGTGTGCTTTTGCTGGCCGTAACGATCGCTTCGGGCGTCAACACTGCGAAAGCTCTCGGTCCGCTCCGAGGAACCGTAACCATAACGACTGACAGGATTACTGCGAAAGCCCTCGCCCCGCTCGCTGCCGCTGAGCCGGATATCCTCCCTTCGGTCGGATAGAGCCGACTCAGCGGCAGCGACCGCGCCTCGCCCTTTCAATCCTCCAGGGACAGCATTGCGCGGGTCGCCCAATGGGCGACCACGCGCAGCCCTACCCTCCCCCGTCGGCGCGGCACGAGGCCGCGCCGGGCCGTGCGGGTGCGGTGGCGCGCGCTGTCGAGCCTTTCATGGCGAGACAGCGTCGCGCGAGGGATGAGTGAGGGAGCGGAGTGACCGAACGAATCGGCTGGGGAGGACGAGGCTGCGGTGGGTGGGAACGAAAGGGGCCGCCGCGCTCGATCCGGTGAGGCCGAAGCAAGCACCGCAGCGACCGAAGGGAGCGAGGAGCACAGCGAGTCGCAACCTGTCGAGCGCGGCGGGGGCTTTCAGAGAGTTAGAACCAGTATCTGTCCCGTGTTTAGAGAGTACGTCGATCGCACCAGAGCAACATCCTACTGCAGTTCGATGCTGCGGACGAACGCCAGGTCGTTGAGCTCGTTGATCAGATCGCCGGGCAGTTGCTCCCCGGTCACCAGGTACAGCCGCGGTTCGTCGGTGAACTCCGGGTCCTCGCTGATCGTCTGGCGGATCGAGATGCCCCGATCGGCGAGCAGCCCCGTGATCTCGGCGACGATCCCCTCGGCCTCGGCGTCGGTCACCGCGATCGAGACGACCGTGAGATCGAGCACCGGCGCCAGATCCATCAGGCTGGGCACCTGCGAGATGTTCTGGAAGATGCGGCGCAGTTCGTCGTCCTCGAGGATCGCGTCGGTCGTCGAGTCGACCACCCGGCGGTCGACGTCGATCTCGCGGGCGATCCCCGTGTTCGGGATCTCGATGCCGCCCGAGACCACCCGCCCCTCGTCGTTGACCGAGAACCCGCGTTCGAGGAGCAGCCGGATCACCCGCTGCTGGGAGGGGCTGCCCTCGAACTTCTCCATGATCTCGTCGAACATTAGGTAGGGCGAGGCGTGCCCGGCACTTTTAACTGCGGGTTCGACAGGAGTTTCCGTCGCCTCAGAGCTCGCCTTTCGTGCTCGGCGTGTCGCCGCCGCGGCGCTCGTCGATCCGCGTCGCGTCGTCCAGCGCTCGGGCGGTCGCCTTAAATAGCGCCTCGATCTCGTGGTGGGCGTTTTCTCCTGTGACCTCGGCGTGGAGCGTCAGGCCGGCGTTCGTCGCCAGCGATCGCAGGAAGTGCTTCGCCATGTGGCTGGTCAGTCCGCCCACCGAGGCCTGCGAGAACTCGCCGTCGAATCGGAACAGCGGCCGCCCGCTCACGTCGACGACGACCCCGGCGACGGCCTCGTCCAGCGGCACCTTGCGGTCGGCGTAGCGGACGATCCCGCGCTTCTCGCCGAGCGCCTCGTCGAACGCCTCGCCGAGCACGATCGCGACGTCCTCGACGGTGTGGTGGTCGTCGATCTCCAGGTCGCCGTCGCACTCGACTGTGAGATCGAACAGGCCGTGCTTGGCGAACGACTCCAGCATGTGATCGAAGAAGCCGATCCCCGTGTCGACGGCCGCCTCGCCGTCGCCGTCCACGTCGAGCGTGACGTCGATCTCCGTCTCGGCCGTCTCGCGGACGACGGCCGCTGCGCGGTCGGTCATGCGCGAGACGACGGACCCGACCACCATACTTCTGACGCTGGACGGCGGGACGCCGATCCGCGATCGGGAGCGGTGCCTTCCGTCGGCGTTCCCACAGTCGGCGGCGCGTTGCGTGCGTGAGCGCGCGTCGGAAAGAATATTGTACCTCGATCCGCTTGCACCGCGTGTGATGGTCGCTGCCCTCCACACCGCGGTTCTCGGAGCGGTCCTCGCGGCGCTGGTGGTACTGCTACCGGCGGGGCTGTACGTCTGGCTCCGCTACAGGGGCACTCTCGGCGAGCTCTCCGGGCGCGCTCAGCAGTGAGCGCACGGCCGGCGTCGCTCAGCTGTCGACCGACGCCAAAATTCGGTCAGGACTCGTCCGCCACGGCCTCGATCGCCGCCGCCAGCGTGAACTCTCCTTCGTACAGCGCGGAGCCGACGACGACCGCGCTCGCACCCGCATCCCGAAGCGCCAGCACGTCGTCGATCGACGCCACGCCGCCGCTGGCGACCACTGGAATCTCCACGGCCCCAACCACGTTCCGCACGGGCTCGGTCTGGACGCCCTCCAGCCGCCCCTCGACGTCGACGTCGGTAAAGAGGATCGCGCCGGCGCCCAGCTCCTCGTAGCGCCCGGCGGCCTCCGCGGGATCGAGCCCCGTGCCCTCGGTCCACCCCTCGACGACGACTTCGCCGTCTTTGGCGTCGAGGCTGACGACGACCGTCCCGGGATGCTCCGCCCCGATCTCGCCGACGATCTCGGGCTCCTGCACGGCGGCGGTCCCGAGGATCACCCGATCGACGCCCCGCTCCAGCAGGTCGACGGCGTCGTCGACTGTTCGGATGCCGCCCCCGAGTTGCACGTCCACGTCGACGGCCTCGACCACGCGCTCGACGGCGTCGGCGTTGGCGCGCTCGCCATCGAACGCGCCGTCGAGATCGACCAGGTGGAGCGTCTCGGCGCCCTGGTCGACCCAGCGCTCGGCCGCCTCGACCGGATCGCCGTACCGCTTCTCGGTGCCGCGCTCGCCCTGGACCAGCTGGACGACCTCGCCGTCCTGTAGATCGACCGCCGGGATCACCTCGAACTCCGGAAACGCGCTCATGTCCGGGGAGAGGGAGGGCGACGGCCTAAAGGCTCCGAAGCGGGGCGGCTCGGCGCCGCCGCTGCGACGGCGTTCGGACGCCCCGGCCGCCGCGGCGTCGAGACGCCCCCGCGACCGTGGTGTCTGCTACCGTTGCACTCGGCGTCCGGCTGCGCGTTTCACACCAGTTAACTGCGTGCCCGCTCAACCTCTCTCCGTGATCGAACCGCTGTTGCTCGTCGGGCTCGTCGTCGCGGCGTTCGTGGGCTACAACATCGGTGGGGCGACCACCGGTCCCGCCTTCGGTCCCGCCGTCGGCGCCGACGTGATCTCGAAGACGACCGCCGCCGCGCTGATGTCGGCCTTTTTCTTCGTCGGCGCGTTCACGATCGGCCGCCGCGTCGTCACGACGCTGGGCGCCGACCTCGTCGACCCGTCGGTGTTCACCCTGACGACGAGCATCGCGGTGCTGTTTTTCATCGGCCTCGCGCTGTTCGTCGGCAACGTGTTCGGCGTCCCCGCCTCCACGTCGATGACCGCGGTCGGCGCGATCGCCGGGCTGGGCGTCGCCAGCGGCACGCTCGACTGGGGCGTGATGAGCGAGATCGCGATCTGGTGGCTGGTCGCGCCGCTGATCGGCTTCTGGGTCAGCGGCGTCATCGGCCGGTACTTCTACCCGACGATCAACGAGTGGATCGCGATCGACCGCTCTGACGCCGACCTGCTGGAGATCGACCGCTCGGGCGTCGTCCCGCGGATCGCCGTCGCCGACGAGTCATCTCGCCGCGAGCTGGTCGGCGCGGGCGTCGTCGTCGCGATCGGCTGCCTGATGGCCTTCTCCTCGGGGACGAGCAACGTCGCCAACGCCATCGCGCCGCTGGTCGGCAGCGATCTGGTGGAGATGAACCCCGGCATCCTGCTGGCGAGCGCGGCCGTCGCGGTCGGCGCGTTCACGATCGCCCGACGGACGCTGGACACGCTGGGTAACGACATCACCGAGCTCCCGCTCACCGCGGCGATCGTCGTCGCGACGGTCAGCTCCGGGCTGGTGATCTTCCTGTCGGCGATCGAGATTCCCGCCAGCTTCGTCGTGATCGCGACGATGAGCATCGTCGGGCTGGGCTGGGGTCGGGCGACCCGCACCGCGGGCGTCCGCGAGAGCGTCCGCTCGCCGGAGGACACGATCGGCGCGCTGGCGGCCGACGAGGAGGGCGAGGCGCTGCCGGCGATGGGCGAGGAGGACCCCGACGACGTTCCGAGCGCCGCGGACCTGTTCGATCCGGAGACGACCGGGCGAGTGATCCTGCTTCAAAATCTCGTGCCGACGATCGCGACCGCCGGCGCGTACCTGGTGTTCGAGTTCGTCCCGATCTTCGGGTTCTGAGCGCCCGGCCGTCGGCATCTACGGGTGTTCGTCCCACGACCGTCCACCGGGTCGTCGCCCCTGCTGGCGGATAGGTCATCGGACGAACTCAAAACAGCAACTTCTAACCGTTTGGACAGAGAAGTTCGGCGTGATGCCCACGGTAGAATACCTCAACTACGAAGTACTGGACGACCAGGGCTGGGACATGGACGACGACGACCTCTTCGATCAGGCTGCCGACGCCGGCCTCGACGACGAGGACTACGGCACGCTCGACGTCAACGAGGGCGAGTACATCCTCGAGGCCGCCGAGGCCCAGGGCTACGACTGGCCCTTCTCCTGTCGCGCCGGCGCCTGCGCGAACTGCGCAGCCATCGTCAAGGAGGGCGAGATCGACATGGACATGCAGCAGATCCTCAGCGACGAGGAGGTCGAGGAGAAGGGCGTGCGCCTGACCTGCATCGGATCGCCCGATGCCGACGAGGTCAAGATCGTCTACAACGCCAAGCACCTCGACTACCTGCAGAACCGCGTCATCTGAGCGGTCCCACCTACACCTAACCGACGCTTCATTTTTTGGTCGCCGACCGTCCAGCGCGGCGCCCCGGCCGCCGGATCTTTCAGGATCGTTCGTTCGGGTTTTCTTCGCCCCGATCGAACCGAATAGATCTTTGCCGAGAGGCGACTACGAACGATCGATGGGGCTACTCGAACGACTTGGCCGGGCGGATCGAAGCGGCGTCGACGGCATCGAGCGCGCTCGCGCTCGACGCGAGGAGGCGCTTTCGATCGGTCTGCTCCCCGCGGACTGGGACGGCGAGTCGCCGCTCGCGCTCTGTGAACTCTGTCACGCGTTCAACCGCGACGAGTTCGCACACTGCCGGATCTGCGCCGAGCGACTCCCCAGGGCGACGGTGCCGCCCGAGGACTGCCGGCGGATCGCGCTCGGCCGGAGCGGGCACTGACGCCGCTACGGCGACCGCGATCCCCGCAGGGCGGGCGGAACCTATTTTACGGTCGCCCGCCCGCATGGGAACGTGATCGACCTCGGGTTCGTCGTGGCGCCGGAGTGGGATCTCCTGCGCCTGCTCGCGGTGCCCGTCTTCGGCTGGGCGGCCTGGCGCGACGTCAAGAGCCGTCGGGTACCGAACAAGACGTGGCTCCCGCTGCTGGCGCTGGGCCTGCTCGCGCTCGTCTGGCAGGCGTCCTCGCTGCACGCGACGGGCGGCTACCGCTGGCAGCTGTTCGTCAGGCAGGTCGCGATCAGCCTCGGGCTGGTCGTCCCCCTGGCGTACGCGTTCTGGTGGATCGGCGGGTTCGGCGGCGCCGACGCCAAGGCGCTGATGGTGCTGGCGGTGCTGCTCCCGACGTTTCCGTCCTACTTCTTGGCCGGCGGCGCCGAGTACCCGCTGGTTCAGACCCGAATCGGCGTGTTTTCCTTTAGCGTCCTGACGAACGCGGTGATCGTCGCCGCGGCCTACCCGCTCGCGCTCGCGCTGTACAACGCCGTCCGCGGCCGCTTTTCCTCGGCGATGGCCGTCGGGCTGGAACGCCCCTGGTCGGCGGTGCTGACCGCCCACGGCCAGCTGCTGGAACGGCCCGATGGCCTGACCCGCCGCGGGCTAGATCTCGACGCGCTCCGGATGTACCTGCGCTGGCGCGGCCTCGGGCTCGCGGACCTGCGCGAGCGCCCGGACTACTACCGCGATCCCGCCACGCTCCCCGATGACCCGAACCCCCCGACCGACGGCGCGGTCGGGGCGGGCGACGCCGAGGACGCCGCGGCGGAGGCGGCGTCCGGCGATTCGGCGGGCGCGGCATCCGACGACTCGTCGGGCGGGGCAGCCGGCGACGCGGCGGGCGCGGCGTCGTCAGACGGCGGAACGCCCCGTCAGGACCCGGACTACGACGACCCCTGGGGCGCCGCCGCCTTCCTCGACGCGCTCGACGGCTCGGCCTACGGGACGACGCCCGAGGACCTCCGCGACGGGCTCGACGTGCTCGCCGAGGAAGAGGTCGTCTGGATCTCCCCGGGCATCCCCTTTATCGTCCCGCTGTTCGCGGGACTACTCGTCTCGCTGGCGTACGGCGACCTGCTGTTCTCGCTGCTGGGCGCGCTCGGGCTCGTCTGATCGGTCGACGCCGAACGCCAGTCGCCACAGCTTTACGTACCATCCCGCGGCGACGGTCGACGTGACCTGACGATCGCGCGGAGCGTCTCGCCGTCGCGCACCGCAGCGCTCCGCGGCCCGACAGAACGCTACCTGTCCGAAGAAGCGGTGCCTGTTCGCCACGTTGCCCGGCAGTGACGGCCGAACCCCCGCCGACCAAAAAGCATACCTCGGCGTCGGGCCTCGGTTCTCGCATGAGCGACGCAGCCGCCGCCGTCGACCTCGATTTCGGCGAGTCGGGCCGGATCCCCGCGGTCGCCCAGGACGCCGACTCCGGGGAGATCCTGATGCTGGCGTACGTCACGCCCGAAGCCGTCGAGCGCACCCGCGAGACGGGCCGCGCTCACTACTACTCCCGGAGCCGCGAGGAGCTCTGGGAGAAAGGCGCGACCAGCGGGCACGTTCAGCACGTCGAGGAGATTCTCGTCGACTGCGACGGCGACGCGCTGGTCTATCAGGTCGACCAGGAGGGCGGCGCCTGCCACACCGGCTACGAGTCCTGCTTCTACCGCACGATCGACGGCGAGACCGTCGGCGAGCAGGTGTTCGACCCCGACGCCGTGTACGAGTGAGCAGATGAGCGAGTCAGCGACCCGCCGGTTCGACTCGGTCGAGCGGCTCCGGACGGCTCACGAACGCCTCGAAGCGCTCCGCTCCGAGGTCGCGGACCACGGCGAGGACGACGTCGAGACGGTCGCGGAGACGTACCGGTCGGCCCACCGACTGCTCGACCGATACGTCGACGCCGCCACGGGCACCGGCGATTTCAAGTCCTACGTCGAGTTCCGCGGCGAGTTCGCCACGCTCGTCGAGGACCTGCCCGACGAGCTCCCCCGCCGCGAGGCGTTCGAGGACGCCCTGGAGGCGGTCGACAAGCGCCGGCTCGACCAGAGCGACTTCGACCGCGCCCGCGAGGCGCTCGCGCGCGCCGAGAATCTGGTCGATCTACTGGACGATCGCGACGACGCCCGCGAAACCTACCGCGAAGCCCGCATCGACGCCCGCGACCGGCTCGACGCGATCGACGAGCGTACCGACGAACTCGAACGCCTGCTGGAGCTCGGTGACGCCGACCTCGACGCGCCCGTCGAGGAGCTGCGCGAGCCGATCGAAGCGTACGACGAGGCGGTCCGCGAGGCGTTCCGCGAGTATCGCGAGACGGCGTCGGCCCGCGAGCTACTCGAGTTCGTCGAGCGCACCCGAGCGTTCCCGCTCGTGGACCTGCCCCGCCCCTCGGAGGACCTGCTCGAATACGTCCGCGAGTCGCCCGACGGCGAAGAGCCGATCCCCGCGCTGCTGGAGTACACCGACTACTCTCGCTCGAAGCTCGAGCACTACGCGGCCGACGCCGACGCGCTCAAGCGGTCGGTCGCGACCGAGCGGACGTACCTCGAACGGCTCGACGCCGAACCGCTCACGGTCGGCTGGCCGCCGCCGGAACGGGGTGTCCTGCGCTGGCGGGTCGTCGAACTCCGGAAGGTCGTCGACCGGTTCGCTCCCGAGGACGCGATCGCGAAGCTCCGCGACGTTCGCGCGCTCGCGGCCGACGCCGAGCGGTACGAGCGGCTGCGCGACGCCGCGGTCGCGACTCATCGCCTCGACGCCGAGGATCGGGATCGCCTCGCGTCGGGCGATGTCGGCGACGAACTCGACGCGCTGCGCGAGGAGCGCGCGGCACTCGAAGCGGCGCTCGAGGAGCTTCCGGAACCGTAGCGTCCGGGGGCAGAACCGGCGGCGCCGCGGCTCGGCGTCGTCGTCACCCGCCGCGAGAACGGACTCAGTTTCTGCCGGCCTCGAGCGCGTCGCCGACCGCCGCAGCCAGCTCCTCGGCTCGGTCGGCGTCGCGCGCCTCGGCGTAGACGCGGATCAGCGGCTCGGTCCCGCTCGGGCGGGTCAGCGCCCAGGCGTCGCCGTAGTCGAGCCGGTAGCCGTCGATCGTCGTCAGCTCGGCGTCCTCGCGTTCGGCCCACTCTTCGGCGGCCGCGAGCATCCGGTCGCGCTCGTCGCGGTCCGCGTAGTCGACGTTCCGGCGGACGTTGTGGTAGTCCGCGAACGGCGCGACGGCCTCGCTGGCCCGCCGGCTCGCCACCTGTTCGAGGAAGCGGGCGGCGGTGAAGGCGCCGTCCCTGGCGAGTCTGAAATCCGGGAAGAAGATGCCGCCGTTACCCTCGCCGGCGATCGGAACGGTGGCGCCCTGGCGCTCGAGATCCAGCACCCGGCTGACGATGTGGGTCGAGCCGATCGGCGTCAGTTCGAGGTTCGCGTCGGCCGCGTCGACGGCGTCGACCAGCCGCTGGGAGACGTTGACCGCCGAGACGGCCGTCTCGCCGGGATCGAGCTCGGCCGTCGCCAGCGCGGCGAGCGCGGCGTCGCCCTCGACGAACTCGCCGCGCTCGTCGAAGAAGATCGCGCGGTCGGCGTCGCCGTCGTGGGCGATCCCCAGGTCGGCGTCGGCCGTCCGGACGAGCCGCCCGAGATCAGCGAGATTCTCCGCGACCGGTTCGGGATCCCGTCCCGGGAAGTGGCCGTCGGGCTGGGCGTTGACCGTCACGACCTCACAGCCCAGCGCGCGGAAGAACTCGGGGCTGGTCAGCGCCCCGGCGCCGTGGCCGGGGTCGAGCGCGACCGTCAGGTCGGCCGCCGCGATGCGCTCGCGGTCGATCGCCGACAGCAGTTCGGCGACGTAGTCGTCGTTGACGTTCTCGACGCGCCGGCGCGTACCCACCTCGTCCCACGGCACCGTCTCGACGCCGTCCTCGAGGAACGCCTCCTCGATCAGTTCGAGCGCGTCGACCGACAGGCCGACGCCGTCCGGGCCGATCAGCTTGATGCCGTTGAACTCCGGGGGGTTGTGCGAGGCCGTCACCATCACCACGGGAACCTGCGCGCGTTCGGCGTACGCCTGGGCCGAGGGCGTCGGCGTCCGGCCGAGCCGGTCGACGTCGGTCCCGACGCTGGCGAGCCCGCTCGCGGCCGCGTCGGCGAGCATCCCGCCGGTCACGCGCGTGTCCCGCGCGACCGCGGCGCGCTCGGCGTCCCAGACCGTCCCGGCCGCCTGGGCCACCCGTACGACGAACTCGGGGGTGAACGACTCGTTGACCGTCCCCCGCGTTCCGCTCGACCCGAAAACCTCCATGTGCGGAGGTGTGGCTGCCGTCCTCAAAGTGGTTCCGCATCAGGACGGCGACCCGTCAGCGCCGGTCGCGGCCGCGCGTGGCTAGTCAGCACGCTCGCCCCTCACGGCGATCGCAAGCCGGACGGTTGATACTCGTTCGGTCCGTACCGCCGGCCATGGCACCTCGACTCACCCGTCGCCGGGCCCTTTCGCTTGCCGGCGGGCTAGCTACTGCTTCGTTCGCCGGCTGTCTCGGACTCGGCGACTCCCCCGACCCCGACGGCGAGGCCGTCGAATCGCTCCCGACGCCTGTGCAGGGCGACCCCGAGTCGGCCGTCACCGTCGCAGTCTACGAGGACTTCTCGTGTCCCCACTGTCGGGACTTCCACCTGAACGTCTACCCCGACGTCGTCTCGGAGTTCGTCGACACCGAGCGCGTCCGCTACGAACACCACGACTTCCCGATTCCCGTCGACGAGCGGTGGTCGTGGGCGGTCGCCGGCGCCGCCCGCGCCGTCCAGGACGAGGTCGGCGACGACGCCTTCTTCGAGTACGCCGCGCTGGCGTTCGAGCAACAGGGATCGTACTCGATGGACGTGCTCGCCGACCTGGCGGGCGAGGTCGACGCCGACGGCGAGGCAGTGCGATCGGCCGCCGAGAACGACACCTACGCGCCGGTGCTCGAGGCCGACCGGAGCGAGGGGCAGGACCGCGGCGTCCAGGGGACGCCGACGGTGTTCGTGAACGACGAGCAGGTGGATCTGGACTCGGGCGAGAGCCAGTTCGACGCGATCCGGTCGGCGATCGAATCCGCGGAGTCCTGAGGATCCCCGCGCAGCGACGGCGCCGCCGGACGTCCGCTCCGCATCGCTTTTGCTCGCCCGACGCCAACGCTCGGCCAGTGAACCTGCACGTCCGGTACGAGGGCGACGACGATCCCGACAAGTGCACCGCCCGGAAGCTCGCGCGGTTCGACCTCGCCGAACTGCACCGCAGCGACCGGGCGACGCCGTACGGGATCGTCCTCAATCCCCACGCCGAGCGGGCGCTCTCGCCGGCCGACCGCGAGGAAAGCGACCGGCTCGTCGCGCTGGACTGCTCGTGGGAGACCGCCGGCGAGGCGATGTTCTCGATCCACGGCGAGCACCGGGCGCTGCCGTTTCTGGTCGCGGCGAACCCGATCAACTACGGGAAACCGTTCCAGCTGACGACCGTCGAGGCGCTGGCCGCCGGACTGACGATTCTGGGCGAGCGCGAGCGCGCCGAGGAGATCCTGGCGAAGTTCCGGTGGGGCGAGACGTTCTTAGAGATGAACGAGGAGCCCCTGCGCCGGTACGCGGAGTGCGAGGATTCGAGCGAGGTTGTCGAAGTTCAGCAGGAGTATCTGGATCGGGAGTGACGCCGCGGCGTCCGCGGTGTCGGCGACGGTGACGGCGTCCGCGGCGGCGGCGTCCGCCGCGACGGAGCGTTCCGCCCGCCGACCCTCGTGATACCGCGACCCTCGGAAGGGTTATCCCCGCAGTGCCCCTACGATTGTTTGCAATGGCGAAAGGAAACGTTGATTTCTTCAACGACACAGGCGGCTACGGTTTCATTTCGACGGACGACGCGGACGATGACGTATTCTTCCACATGGAAGACGTCGGCGGCCCGGACCTCGAAGAAGGCACCGAGATCGAGTTCGACATCGAACAGGCCCCCAAGGGTCCCCGCGCGACGAACGTCGTCCGCAACTAATATCTCCTTCACTGTCGCCTGACGGCGGCGCTGAACGACGATTTCATTCTTCGGAAGATCGCGCGCCGAGCGCCGGCTTCGTACGCTCCGATCCCACCGCGATCGCTCAGTCCTCGCGCTCGACGAGCGCCTCGCGCGTCTCGCGGATCCGGTCGACCACGGACTCGTAGTCGGCGTCCGCAGTTTCTCCGCCGTCGGCAGCCGCGTCCGACTCGGCATCGGCGTCCCGACCGACGGCACCGTCGGCGAGGTGTTCGGCGATCACCTCGGTCGCGGAAAGCAACCACGCCGCGCTCTCGGCCAGCCGGCGGACATCGCCCGGCGCGACGCCGTAGCGCTCGTCGATCGTCTCCGCGTCGGCGCCGTCGGCCCAGTCGGCGAGCAAGCGAGCGGTCTTCAGGGTGCCGAGCCAGGACTGGAAGTTCCCCTCGAACTCGCTGACGGACTTGGTGAACTGGTCCTCGCGGCGCATGGCGAACTCGCTGAGCCGGCCGGCCTCGTCGTTGCGGACGTGCTGGGTCGTCATGTCCTCGGTGTCGCAGACCAGTTCGAGGATCGTCAGCGCCGTCACCCGCTCCATCGCCGCGGCGGTTTCGACGGCCTCGACGACCTCGGCGCCGGTCAGCGGATCGACGTACACCCGCGAGACCAGCCGGCCGAGATCGGTCGCCGCGAGGCCGCCGTCGCGGCGGAGCATCCCGGTGGCGTCGAGGTAGGCCAGCACCTCGTCGGTCAGGTCCCGGAGTTCGGACTCGTCGCGCTGGTGGGCGAAAAACGTCGAGGCGAGCACGTCGCGCAGCCCTTCGCGGGAGTCCGCGAAGCCGCCGGCGACCGTCGCGAGGACGTGCGTGCGCAGCGGCTCGCGGGCCGCCAGCTTCGACTCGACGGGCTCGGGTTCGGCGCCGACGTAGCGCTCGCGAAGCGAATCAGCGTTTTCGCCCGTGGCGACCAGCACGGCCTCTCCGTAGGGATCGAGCCCCGGGCGGCCCGCGCGCCCGAACATCTGGTGGACCTCCAGCACGGGGAGCGGATCGTACCCCTCGCCGGTGAACCGCTCGGTGTCCCGGACGATCACTCGGCGCGCGGGGACGTTGACGCCGGCGGCGAGCGTCGGCGTCGCGCAGAGCACGCGCAGTTCGCGCTCGCGGAACGCGTTCTCGACGATCGAGCGGTGCTCGGCGCGCAGGCCCGCGTGGTGGAAGGCGACGCCACCCTTCGCGGCGCTCGCGAGTGCTTCTCCCGTGCTCGTGGTGGCGTCGGGGCCGATTTCCTCGGCGATTTCGGGCGCCGCGGCGAAGCCCTCGTCGGCCAGCTCCGCGGCGAGCTGCTGGGCCTCGCGCCGGGAGTTGACGAACACGAGCGACTGGCCGCCCTCGTCGAGCGCGTCGGCCACGAGCGCGGTGGTCGGCGGCCGATCGTCGGCGTCGATCCTGCGATTCTCGCCGTCCTCGAACGCGATCGCGCCGTCGTCGTACACGCCCGTTTTCAGATCGACCGGACGCCACGTCGACTGGACGAGTTCGGCGTCGAGCCAGTCGGCGATCTCGTCGGCGTTGCCCACAGTCGCGGAGAGCGCGACGATCTGCTGGTCGGGGCGAAGCCGCTGGAGCTTCGCTAACGTGACTTCCAGCGTCGGCCCGCGCCCGCGGGCGTCGAGCAGGTGGACCTCGTCGACGACGACGCAGGCGAGCCGCTCGACCCACTCGGCGCCGTTGCGGATCGCCGAGTCGACCTTCTCGCACGTGGCGACGACGATGTCGTCGTCTTCGAATCCGTCGTCGTCGCCGTCGTAGTCGCCCGTCGCGACGCCGACGCTCACGCCGGGGAGCTCGCTGAACGTCTCGTACTTCTCGGTCGCCAGCGCGCGCAGCGGGACGACGTACAGCGCCGGCCCGTCGGCGGTCAGCATCGCCAGCTGGGCGACCAGGGTCTTCCCGCTGGCGGTCGGCAGCGCCGCCACGACTCGCTGGTCGTCGGCGACGCCGGCCTCGACGGCGGCGACCTGCGGCGGGTACAGCGACTCGATTCCCTTCTCCTCGAAGTGCTCGACGAATCGGTCTTCGAGGGGTAGCTCCCGGACCTCCATCTACCGTACTCTCCGGCCAGATGCTACTTAAACCACGGGGCGGTCGGTAACGATTCCTTACTCCCGGTCTCGGGATGCGGTCCCGTTTTGCGCTCCCACCGGTTTCGTTCGTCGCTGCCGAACTACCGGCCGGCGCCGGGGGCGCTGATATGCAAGTTTGTGCTCGCAACGCTTTCAGACACAAGAAAATATTTAAGTTGGGTCTGTGCCCTTTGCATAATCGTCCAAATGGCACTCGCCGATACGCTCGCCGACTTCTTCGGGTTCGAGGAGCACGACACGGATCTCGGGACCGAGATCCTGGCGGGGATCACGACGTTCCTCACGATGTCGTACATCATCGTGGTCAACCCCCGGGTCATGGCCCAGCAGACCAACGCCGAGGGCGAAGTGACCTCGCCCGGCATCGCGATCGAGGGCTACACCGAGGCCGAGGTCATCCAGATGCTCGCGGTGGTGACGATACTCGCGTCGGCGGCCGCGATCTTCGTGATGGCCCTGTACGCCAATCGCCCGTTCGGACAGGCGCCCGGGCTCGGGCTCAACGCCTTCTTCGCGTTCACGGTCGTCGGCGCGATGGGCATCCCCTGGGAGACGGCGCTCGCGGCCGTCGTCACCGAGGGCGTGCTGTTCATCTTCCTGACCGCCATCGGGGCTCGCGAGTACATCATCAAACTGTTCCCCGAACCGGTCAAGTTCGCGGTGGGAACCGGGATCGGGCTGTTTCTCGCCCTGATCGGGCTCGAGGCGATGCAGATCGTCGTCGGCGCCGATCAGGCGGGCACCATCCTCGCGCTCGGCAATCTCGCGTCCAATCCCGTCGCCATCCTCTCGGTCGTCGGGCTGTTCGCCACGCTGGCGCTGTACGCCAACGGCATCCGCGGCTCGATCATCCTCGGCATCATCCTGACCGCTCTCGCGGGCTGGGGGCTGACGCTCGGCGGCGTGACCGCCGAGGGCGTGCTCGCGCCCCAGAGTCTCCCGAACGCCCAGTACAACATCGCGCCCCTCGCCGGCGCGTTCGTCGAGGGGTTCCAGAACGTCGACGCGTTCGCCTTCGCGCTGATCGTGTTCACGTTCTTCTTCGTCGACTTCTTCGACACCGCCGGCACGCTCGTCGGCGTCGGGCAGGCGGGCGACTTCCTCGACGAGAACGGAAATCTCCCCGACATCGACAAGCCGCTGATGGCCGACGCCGTCGGCACGACCGTCGGCGGCATCCTCGGCACCTCGACGGTGACGACGTACATCGAATCGGCGACCGGCGTCGAGGAGGGCGGTCGCACCGGCATGACCGCGCTGGTCGTCGGGCTGCTGTTCCTGCTCTCGCTCGCGGTCGTTCCCCTCGCCGCCGCGATCCCGTCGTACGCCTCTAACATCGCGCTCGTGGTCGTCGCGATCATCATGCTCGGCAACGTCACCGACATCCGGTGGAACGACGTCACCCACTCGATCCCCGCCGGAATGACGATCATCATCATGCCCCTGACGTTCTCGATCGCCTACGGCATCGCCGCGGGGATCATCAGCTACCCCGTCGTCAAGGCCGCGACGGGCGAGGCGCGGGACGTGTCGCTCGGACAGTGGGCGCTCGCCGGGGCGTTCATCGTCTACTTCTTCGTCCGGACGGGCGGCGTTCTCACCGGCGCCGCCTGATCGCCGGCGCGCGCTGGTGCGTTTGGGGCACACATCGTCGCGGCCCTTTTTTATCCGGACGGCCTACGTGTCGTCGATGACGAACCTCGAACTGTACGAACTGGAAGGCTGCCCGTACTGCGCGAAAGTCGTGAACAAGCTCGACGAGCTCGACCTGGACTACGAGTCCCACATGGTGCCCCGGAGCCACTCCGAGCGTACCGAGGTCGAGGAAGTGAGCGGCCAGACCGGCGTCCCGGTGCTCGTCGACCCGGAGCACGGCGTCGAGGGGATGCCCGAGAGCGACGACATCGTCGAGTACCTCGAAGAGACGTACGCGTAGAGAGCGGGTTTTTTCGGTCGTAAGTGTTCGGCGTGGGTTCTCCGGCGCACGAGCGATTGGCAACGGCGTCCTGAAAGCCTCTGCAACGCTCTCCGGAATCCCATTGGACGACAACACCCCGAAAGCCCCCGTCGTGCTCTCTGGAACAGCAGCTACAGCCTCTAACTTCCCGAAACCCCCCGCCGCGCTCGACCGGTTGCGACTCGCTGCGGTCCTCGCCTTCGGCTGCGGTCCTTGCTTCGTCTCACCCGGTCGAGTGCGGCGGCCCCTTTCATTCCCGAAAGACGCCTGACGGCGTCTTTCGACCCTCGCGAACCCTTCGGGTTCGCTCAGTCCCACCCAACCACAACCTCGTCCTCCCCAGCCGATTCGTTCGGTCGCTACGCTCCCTCACTCATCCCTCGCGCGCTGCTGTCTCGCCATGAAGGCTCGACAGCGCGCGCCACCGCAACTGCGCGGCCGGGCGCGCCCTCGTGGCGCGCCGACGGGGAAGGGCCGGGCTGCGCGTGGTCGCCTGTGGCGACCCGCGCAAGCGGTTGCGGGGCCTGGTGTCCTGCCGAGCGAAGCGAGGCAGGGCTCGGAAGACGAGCGGAGCGAGTCTTCCGGTGGACTGAAAGGACGAGGCACGGTCCGGGAAGCACGTCCCGTCAAGCACCGGAGTGACCGAAGGGAGCGAGGAGCGCAGGCGGGGCGCGCGACCGGAGCGGGCCGAGGGCTTTCGAGGTGGTCAAAGTAATCCCTGCCGTCACCGATGCTAAGAGCGGGCCGAGGGCTTTCGAGATAGTTCCCCTCGTATCAGTAGCTACTGCTATCAGCGAGAAAACCCGAAGAAGGACCGAGTATTCTCAGGCGTTCTGGACCTGCCGGAGCACGTCGGGCGCCTCCTCCAGCGCCTCGTCCAGCGCGTCGACGTCGGGACCGCCGCCCTGCGCGAAGTCCGGCGGGCCGCCGCCGCCGCCGCCGACGCGATCGGCGAGTTCACTGACGACCTGCCCGGCGTTGACGCCGACGCCGTCGGGGACCCCGACGACGAACTGCGCGCTGTCGGCGCCGCTGCCGATCACCGCGACCGAGCCCTCCTCGACGATGGCGTTGGCCGTCGCCCGGAGCTCGTCCATCTCGCCGTCGAGGCGCTGGACCACTGCGGTCGCGCCGTCGAGGTCGATCTCCTCGGCGTCGCCCGCGCCGCCCGCGCGCACTTCCGCGAGCTCTTCCTGCAGTTCCTCGATCTGCTTGCCTCGCGCCTTCCACTCCTCGAAGAAGCGCTCGGCGGTGTCGGGCACCTCCTGGGGGTTCACGTCGAGCGCCTCGGCGGCCTCGTAGAGCGCATCCTCGGTCCGCTGGGTGCCTTCGATGGCGGCCTCGCCGGCCGAGAACACGATGCGCTCGACGCCGTCCTGGACGCGCTCGGTCGTCCGGACCTTGATCGACCCGATGTCGCCGGTGCGCTCGACGTGGGTGCCGCCGCAGGCCTGGACGTCCTCGGCGACGTGGATCAGCCGGATCTGCTCGCCCGGCGGGACGCCGCCCTGGTAGAGGTCGAAGCCGTGCTCGGCCTCGGCGTCGTTCCGGTGAGGCCACTCCTGGGTGACCGCGACGTTGTCCATCACGAGCTCGTTGGCGACGCGCTCGATCTCCTTGACGTCCTCTCGGGTGATGCGCCGGTAGTGCTGGAGGTCGATTCGCGAGCTGTCGACGCCCTTCTGGGCGCCGGCCTGCCGGACGTGCTCGCCGAGCACCTGCTTGGCGCTGTGGATGATCACGTGGGTCGCGGTGTGGTTACGCATCAGCTGGCGGCGGCGTCGGACGTCGATCTGGCCGCGCACCATCGCGCCCTTGTCCAGCGGTTCGTCCGTGCGGTGGCGGACGACGCCGTTTTCGATCTGGACGTCGCTGACCTCGACGGTGGCGTCGTCGCTCGACAGCGTTCCGTGATCGGCGGGCTGGCCCCCGCCCTCGGGGTAGAACATCGTCTGGTCGAGCACGACGTCGTACCCGTCCTCGCGCTCGAACACGTCGAGCACGACCGCCTCGAACTCGGTGCCCTGCTGGTCGTCGTAGTAGAGCTTGTCAGTCTCGGGCAGATCCTCGAACCGGTCGTCGATCTCGTCGGCGCCCCCGGCGCCCGACTCCTGGTCGTGGCGCTGGGCGACGAGGCTGTAGAAGTCGTCGGGCACGTCGACCGCGGCGCCCCGGTCGCTCGCGATCTCCTCGACCATGTCGGGCTGGATCCCGTGGGAGTCGTACAGCTCGATCAGCTCGTCGGTCGGGATCGGCTCGCCCTTCGCGCTGTACTCCTCGGCGAGCTGCTCGACGCGCCGGGAGCCCCGGTCGAGCGTCTCGCGGTACTTCTCGACCTCGGTGCGGACCACGTCGCGGATCGTGTCGCGGTTCTCGTAGTCGAGCCGTTCGGCCTGCATGTCGACGAGCTCGTCGAGCGGCGCGTCGACGCCGACGTTGTCGACCAGCCGCTTGGTGCGCCGGAGCACCATCCGCGCCAGGTAGCCCGTCCCGACGTTCGAGGGGACGATGCCGTCGCCGAGCATGTACGCCAGCGTCCGGCAGTGGTCGGCGATCGCGTAGATGTCTTCGAGCGGCTCGACCAGCGCCTCCAGTTCCTCGGTCGTGACGCCGACCTGATCGGCGATCTCGCCGCGGGCGGCCTCGATGTCCTCAGCCTCGTCGATGTCCATCTTGCCCGCGAGCTTCGAGGCGTGGTGGACGACCGCCTGCTCGCCCTCGCTGAGCTCGATGCCGGCGTTGTCCTTGAGGAACGCGATCGTCTCGGGGTAGATCGCCTCGTACACCGTCGGCGTGCCCTGGCTCATCCAGGTCCACCGTTCGAGCCCGTAGCCGGTGTCGACGATGTAGGTGTCCATCGGCGAGTAGCGGTTCCCGTCTTTCATCTCGTACTCGCCCTCCGGATCTTGCTCCATCGACATGAAGACGAGCGTGGCGAGCTCGGCGCCCTTGTAGATGACCTCGATGGCGGGACCGGCGTTACCGCCGCCGACCCACGGGTCCTCGATGTAGGTGATCTCCTCCAGATCGGCGCCCAGCGACTCGAACAGCTCGTCGCAGTACTGGACCGTCTGATCCTTCCAGTACACTTCGCCCTCGTAGGCGTACTGCTCGGGGTCTTCGATCTCCTCGCGGGCGTTGAAGGCGTGGTGGGCCATCATCTCGAACGCCATCGTGTGCCGGCCGGTCTTGCCTACGTTGTCGATGTCCTGCATCCGGATGCAGGGCTGGCTGATCGTCAGCGGGTTGGCGGGCGGCGGCGTCTCGCCGGAGGTCACCAGCGGCTGGAAGTCGTAGATCGACGCCTGGGTCAGAAGGACGTCGTCGCGCCAGCGGTTCGCCGCGACGGGGTACGGGTCGATGCGCTCGTGGCCGTTCTCCTCGAAAAACGAGAGGAACGCCTCGCGCATCTCCTCTAAGCTGTACTCCTCGTCGAAGCCGGGGTCGTCGATGAACGAGTACTCCGCGCAGGGCGGCTCGCCGCAGGTCACCCGGTCGTGGTCGCGCGTCCAGAAGTGATCGCCACACTCCGAACACTGCTTTCGGACGAAGTCGTTGTCCTCGAAATAGTCGAGGCGGTACTCCTCCTCGAGTTCGCTCATTATGCTCTGGTGGTCGCGCAGCAAGTAAAACAGTTCCGCAACCGCGGAACGGCGGCCTCGGAGCGTCGCGCGTCTCGCCCCGCTGAATCGCAGGCGAATCCGAGCGACTGGCCTCGGACGGCTGTCGCGTCGCCCGCCGGACCTGTCCGCGAGCGGTCCGATGCACACGTTTACGACGAACTAGTTACGATTTCTACACGATGCAGCACTGCAGCGCCTGCGGGGAGCGGATCCGACTGGGGGAGGCAGAGCGGTGCCGGTGCGGGCAGACCATCCACGCCGCCTGCGACCACTACCACCGCGAGTTCGAGTGCGAGACGAGTCCGGACCGGTGGATCGGCGCCCAGGAGTTCTGACCCGGACGAACTCGCTTCGCTCAGTCGATCCGGAACGCCCCGTCCGCCCGCTCGACGCCCGGCAGTTCTGCCAGTCGCGGCGCGACGCAGTCGAGCCACACTTCGGCGTCCGCGTAGCCCGCCGAGTGGGCGGGATACACGTCCTCGGCCAGCGCCTCGCGGTCCGCCGGGCCGCGCTCTCGGAGATACTCGAACGCCGTCCGGACGGCGTCGCGACGCCAGTCGCGCATCAGCTCGCTGGCGCCCGGGAACTCCAGCTCGTCGAGGGCGTCCTCGATCGCCCGGTCGTCGTCGATCGTGACGACGACGTCGCCGTCGGCCAGCCGTTCCGGGGGAAGGTACCAGAGGTCGACGTCGAGCTCCTCGCGCGCGTCGTCTCTGGGTCGATCCCGAGCCTCGGCGTCGACGCCGGACACCGTCTTCCGCCGGAGCGCTCCTCGCTCGACGAGCGCGTCGAGCGCCGCCGCGGCCGCCTCGGCGTCGAGCCCGGCCGCCGCGGCGACTTCCTGGACGGAGAGCGGCGCCGCGTCCTCGAACGCCGCCAGCACCGTCGCCTCGTCGGCCGAGGGCGCGCCGCCGCCCGCGTCGCTGTCCGCAGCCATAGCTGGGCGTTTGCGAGCATCCACCATGGGCCTTCCCCTTCGCGAGCACGCGACGGCGTCTCGCTCGGCAGGTCGCGATCCGATTCCGCTGCGCGCCGAGTCGAAAGACAGGTCGGGACGGCGCCCCTCGCCACTGCCATGCTCACGGTCTGTTCCGACACCCACAGCAGCGAGGGCCACGCGCTCGAAGGACGAACGATCGAGGCCGTCCGCGAGGCAGACGCGGTGATCCACGCGGGCGATTTCACGTCGACGAGCGCGCTCGACGCGTTCCACGACGTCGCCGACACCCTCTACCCGGTCCACGGCAACGCCGACAGCGCAACCGTCCGCGAGCGGCTTCCGACGGCCCGCACCGTCGAGTACGAGGGCGTCCGCATCGCCGTCACGCACCGCCGGGACGGCGGGCCGACCGCGCTCTCGCTGTTCGGCCGCCAGAAGGGCGCCGACCTGGTGATCTCGGGCCACTCCCACGACCCCGGCGTGGTCGAGACCGACGAGGTGACGCTGCTCAACCCCGGTAGTCACGCCCAGCCGCGCGGGAACCGGCCGGGGCACGCCGAACTGGTCCCCGCGGACGACGGGCTCGACGGGAAACTGGTACAGCCGGACGGAACGGTGTTCGAGGAGTTCTCTATCTGAGAGTGGGGGAATGGGTTCGGCAGTGACGGCCGACGCGGACGGCCGGCGCCAGGATTTCCGGCCGCCCGTGGAGGGTCGGAACCGCGCCGGCGTCAGGGACCGGCGCGACGGCGGAGGGCTTCGGACAGTGGGATTCGGGTCGCGGGGCCGATCGGGCGGTTCCGTTCGGAGGGCCGTCGGACAGCCACGGCGTCCTCGACTGGACGCGTCTACGACTTTGTAGGGGAAGGGAAAATAGCCACCGTAGAGTCAAACAGCGATTTTAGTCACGTGACGGCGAGGGGATGGTCGCCGAGCGACGCCGTCGCTCGGCCGGGAGATCCCGGCTCGAAGATCGCTCACGCTCGGTAGGCCCGAGCGTACCAGAGCACGAACCACGCGATCATCACCGTCGCGCCGCCGGCGAAAAACAGCGCGCCCGGCGGCAGCCCGGCCCCGAAGAGATCACCGAGCAGCGGCACGTCGTCGAGGAAGGGGACGTCGACGCCGCCGGCGCCGCCGTCTTCGCCGCCGCTCGCTGTTCCGCCGTCGGCGCCGCTTCCGTCGGCGCTGCCGCCACCATCGGACCCGCCGCCGTCGGCGCTGTCTCCGTCCGAAGTGGTGTCGTCACCCGAATCCGTGCCGTCACCGCTCTCGTCGGCGTCGGACGTGGTGACTCCGCCGCCGTCGTCCGATCCCCCACCGGCGGGTTCGTCACCGGACCCGCTGTCGCCGGTTCCGCCGTCGGTCGCGCCGCCGCTCGTCGCCGTTTCGGGGGCGAGATACTGGACGAGCAGGCTCGCGCCGGCGACGGCGCCGATGCCGCCGAGCAGCCGCGAGAGCGCGGCGCGGAGTCCGGTCTCCTTCTCGTCGTCGCCGGCGAACACCACGAGGGGCTGGTCGGTCGGGGCGTACACCTT
Source organism: Natronoarchaeum mannanilyticum (assembly GCF_039522665.1). NCBI lineage: Archaea > Methanobacteriati > Methanobacteriota > Halobacteria > Halobacteriales > Natronoarchaeaceae > Natronoarchaeum > Natronoarchaeum mannanilyticum. Next base: position 1,043,068 of record NZ_BAAADV010000001.1, on the reverse strand, counting down.
CATCTCGCGGCCCTTCTCGGAGTAGATCGTGTCGGCGACGCGGATCACGTCGGCGTCGGCCAGGTTCTCGAGATGGTACTGGGTGTTCTGGAGCGAGGTGTCGACGCGGTCGGCCAGCTCCGAGGGCGTCCCGGGGTCGTCGTGGAGCGCGCTGAGCAGTTCGCGCGCGGTGCCCGAGGACAGGGCAGCCAGCACGTCGTCGGCGTCGTCGCTGTCTAACCCGACCACCCGCGGGTCGCCGCCGTCCGCGGCCGAGGTGTCGGGGGAGGAGGGCAGGAGGTCGGCCATGCGCTACATATCTCAATCGTCCTGCATGAACTTTCCGGGCTGAGCGCGAGCCCGCGACCGCAATCTCCCACCGGACCGACCGTCGACACCCGTCGAAACGCCTTTGTTCCGGCCGACTGAACGTCGAGACATGAACCTCGATCCGTTCTTCCTCGGCCTCGTCGCGGTCTTCGTCGGGCTGTTTTTCTTCCTGTTCCTGCTAGTGCGCCGGACGCTGCTCTCCTTCAAGGAAGGGATGGACGAGTCGCGCCGCTAGCGGAGTTCGTCCCGAATTCTCCGCACGGCCGCTTCGACGTCCTCCCGCGCAACGTCCAGATGCGTGCAGAAGCGGACGGTGTGTTCTCCGAACGCGGTGCCGAGCACGTCGCGACGCTCCGCGGCGTCGAGGAACTCCTCCGCGGACAGTCCGGCGCCGCTCGTGTCGACCAGCACGATGTTCGTCTCCGGTTCCGACGCCGCGAGCCCCGGAACGGCGTCGAGCCCGGCGGCGAGCTCTCGGGCGTTCTCGTGATCCGCCGAGAGCCGATCGCGGTTCGCCAGCGCCGCGACTCCCGGCGCCGCGATCAGCCCGGCCTGGCGCATCCCGCCGCCCAGCAGTTTCCGGGTGCGCCGGGCGCGCTCGATGAATTTCTCGTCGCCGGCCAGCATCGATCCCACGGGCGCGCCGAGCCCCTTCGAGAGGCAGAACATCACCGAGTCGACCGACTCCACGAACCGCTCGGCCGGCACGTCGTGGTGGGTGGCGGCGTTGAACAGGCGCGCCCCGTCGAGGTGGACCGGCACGTCGAGGTCGCGGGCAGCCTCCGCGGCGGCGTCGATCCGCTCGGGCGCGATGGCGACGCCACCCTTGGCGTTGTGGGTGTTCTCCAGCGTCAGCAGCCCGGTGCCGGGTCTGTGGAGGTCCTCCTCGACGTGCTCCGCCCGGATCTGCGCCGGCGTCGGGACGCCGCGGTCGCCGCCGTCCAGCGTCCGGACCTGTAGCTGGGCGTGCTGGGACAGGCCGCCCAGTTCCCACTTGTAGATGTGGCTCTCGCGCTCGACGAGCACCTCCTGGCCCCGCTCGGCGTGGACCCGCGCCACGATCTGGTTGCCCATCGTCCCCGTCGGGACGTACAGCGCGGCCTCGGTCCCGACGATCTCGGCGGCCCGACGTTCTAGCTCGTTCACCGAGGGGTCCTCGCCGTACACGTCGTCGCCAACCTCGGCGTCGCGGGCCGCCCGTCGCATCTCGTCGCTCGGCGTCGTCACGGTGTCGCTCCGGAGGTCGATCATACTCCCGCGTTGGCGTCCGTGCGGAAAAACGGTCCCGGCCGTCGAGGCGGTCTGCGCGGCGGTCAATAGCTACGGGGCGTCGGCGCTCTCCTCACCGGCGTTTCCGAACTCTTCGAAGTACAGGTGGTAGTGGTCCGCGCAGCCGGGGTTGAACGCCGCGTCGCAGGCCGGGCATCCTTCGGCGCCCACGTACTCCTCGACCGCGAGTTCGGCGCCGCAGGCGCCACAGAGCACCGCCGGCTCGTCCCGGCGGTCGGCCGGCCACCGCTCGGCGTCGTGCTCGGTGACGGCCTCGTGGCACCGAAAGCAGGGGTAGTACGTCCCGCAGCAGGCGAACTTGATCGCGACGACGTCGCGCTCGCTCGCGTAGTGGGCGCAGCGCGTCTCGGCGTCGACCGCGCCCCGGACTTCGTGGCCGTGGATCTGCACACTGCACGTCTGGAGCTACGGGCACATAGAACCCGGCGCGATGCCGACGCTCGACCCGTCGTCGGTGAGTGCCGCGAGCGCGCCGCTTCCGCAACCGTCGCCAAACCAAACGGTTTTGCACGACCCGGATTCAGAAGGTGGTATGGACCCGCGAATCCGCGAGCACGCGTCGCTGCTCGTCCACGATGCGCTCGAACTGGAAGAGGGCGACGACGTGATCGTCAGAGTACCGGACGTCGCCGAGGACCTGCTGGTCGCGATCTACGAGGTCCTGGGCGACGTCGGCGCCAACCCCGTGTCGCTGGGCGGCACCGCCCGCGCCCACCGCGCCTACATGCGAGCCCACGACGGCGAGTTCGAGCTTCCGGACCACGAGATGGCGCTCGTCGAGGCGGCCGACGCCCACATCCACGTCCGGGCGGACGAGAACGTCACCGAGACCAGCGACATCGACCCCGAGCAGAACTCGGCCTATCAGCAGACCCGGCGGCCCATCCTCGACGAGCGGCTCACCGACAACTGGACGCTCACGCAGTACCCCGCGCCGGCCAACGCCCAGCTCGCCGAGATGAGCACCGAGGGCTACGAGAACTTCGTCTGGGACGCCGTCAACAAGGACTGGGACGCCCAGGAGGCGTTCCAGGCCCAGATGGTCGAGATCCTCGAGGGCGCCGAGGAGGTCCGGATCGTCTCGGGCGACTCGACCGACGTCACGATGCGCGTCGCCGACAACCCGACGATCAACGACACCTGCAAGCATAACGTCCCCGGCGGCGAGGTCTTTACCGCACCGCAGCCCGACAGCGTCGAGGGCGAGGTGCTGTTCGACAAGCCCGTCTACCAGCAGGGTCGCGAGGTGCTCGACGCCCGCCTCGTGTTCGAGGACGGCGAGGTTGTCGACCACGCCGCGAGCAAGAACGAGGACGTCCTCACGGAGATTCTCAACACCGACGACGGTGCCCGCCGCCTCGGCGAGCTCGGCATCGGGATGAACCGCGACATCGACCGGTTCACCTACAACATGCTGTTCGACGAGAAGATGGGCGACACCGTCCACATGGCGGTCGGTCGGGCCTACGAGGACACCGTCGGCGAGGGCAACGAACAGAACGAGAGCGCCGTCCACGTCGACATGATCGTCGACATGAGCGAGGACTCGCGGATCGAGGTCGACGGCGAAGTGGTGCAGCGCGACGGGACGTTCAGGTTCGAGGACGGGTTCGAGGGGTAGTTCCGCTAGCGAGGTGCGTCCCGGAGATGCGCTCGATGCCGTAATTTGATCTTCTATCCCGTCTACAAACTTGAGAATTATTTATGAATATCCGTCGCAGTTATCGTAGCATGCCCAAGGTCAGTTGCCCGGACTGCGATCGAAGCATCGCGATGCACGAACTCGAAGCCCGTACCGTCACCCAGCGCAGCGGCTTCGACACGAGCTATCGGTGTCCGTTCTGCCGCGGCGACATCGAGGACGTGAGCAGTCGCCTGGCCTGACCCGCGGCGCCCGCCCGCCGTTCACGGTCGCTGCGCGGCACTGCGGTTTATTTCTAACAGGTTCACAAACTATTTACTCGCGACCGGGGAACGATAGCGCCGACGATGTCCCTCCACCCGAACGACGCCTCCTCACCCGCGGCGCGGCTCCACGCGGCGCTGGCGCGGCGCCTCGGCGTCGACGCCCGCGCGCTGGCGGCGTTTCGCGCCCTCGTCGCGATCACGCTGCTGGTCGATCTCCTGCTCCGGGCGACCGATCTGGTCGCGTTCCACGCCGATCGGGGCGTCTTGCCCCGCGCGGCGCTCGCCGAGCAGTACCCCCTCGCCGAGTCGCTGTCGCTCCACGCGGTCTCCGGTGCGGCGTGGTTTCAGGCGTGCCTGTTCGTCCTCGCGGCCGTGCTCGCGATCGCGCTGTTGCTCGGCGTCCGGTCCCGGCTCGCAGCGGCCGGATCGCTGGCGCTGCTCGTCTCCGTGCAGCTGCGCAACCCGCTCGTGCTGAACTCCGGCGACGTGTTGCTCGCGACGCTGCTGGCGCTTTCGCTGCTCGTTCCGCTGGGCGAGCGCTGGTCGGTCGACGCGCTCGGCCGCTCCGATCGCGACCGGCACGTCGCCTCGGCGGCGACGGCGGCGCTGTGCCTGCAGGTCGTGACGGTTTACGCGACGAACGCGGTGTTCAAGCTCCGCGGCGGCCGCTGGCTCGGCGGCGACGCCGTCCGTGACGTGGTCCGGCTCGACAGCTTCACGATCCTGCTGGGAAACTACCTCGCCGAAATTCCGGACCTCGCCGGCGCGGTCGCCGTCCCCTGGCTCGCGCTGCTCGTCGCGTCGCCGCTCTTGATCCTGCTGACCGGGCGCGCCCGCACGGCGCTCGTGCTGCTGTTCCTCGGCGCGCACCTGGGGATGTTTCTGACCGTCACCGTCGGCCTGTTCCCGCTCGTGCTGACCGCCGGCGTCGTCCTGTTTCTCCCCGCGAGCGCGTGGGACGCCGTCGAGCGCCGGGTTCGACCGCACCTCGCCCCGTTCGCGCTGGACTGGTGGGCCGACGCGCTGACCGTCGCCCGCCGGCGCGCCCCCGCGCTCCCGACGTCGCCCGCGATCGCGCGCTGGCGTCGCCGCGCCGGCCTCGCCCTCGCGGCGCTCGCGCTCGTCTCGGTGCTGGCGTGGGGCGTCGGCTCGGTCGGCGCCGCGGACCCGCTGGCGCCGGTCGACGGCGCCGAGACGGAGGACTACAAGTGGGCGATGTTCGACGACCCGCCCGCCGCCTACCGCTGGTACGGCGTCACGGCCCGGCTGGACACCGGGCGCGAGGTCGACGCGCTGGGCCGATCGGTCGAGGACTGGACCGCCCCGCCCGACGCCGCCCGGACGTACGGAAACTTCCGGTGGCGCAAGTTCATGAGCGACATCGACGGTTCGGGCGTCACGGCCGAGCGCCTCGCCGAATACGCCTGCCGGCGGGCGAGCGCCCGGTACGACGCCGACGCCGAGCACGTGACGATCACCGAGTACGAGCGGTACGTGTACGACGGTGGTACCAGTCCGACGGGTCAGCGGCAGGTGTTGCGGTACGCGTGCCCGCTGCAGTAGATCTATAACGAATAATACACGCATCAAATAATTCTATCTATGATATAGTAAAGTAGGTGTTTTCTCTGGTATATAGCCCATTATTGCGGAACAATACGGACTGGTCGCGATCAGTGATTTCACCAATATATTGCAATTGGATGGATGACGAATCCTGGTCCTTCTAGAGCTATCTCTCTATCCTCAACATCCAAACTGAAACGAGCATCAGTAGTTACCTCACCGATATCACCTAAATCAGCGAAAGCTTCGATATCAGCAGAAGACACATCAGGAACTTCCATATCTCCTTCCGCAGAATCTATCGCATTAATCATTCCTGAAGCCCAATTCCTCAAGGAATCCATTGTTTCATCCACTAATATTGAATCAATTAGCTCTGCAACATTGAGATAGTCCCATCTATCTTCTCCTCCAATTTGTTTTGATACTCGACCGAAAACAACATATTCTTTAGCTTCTAGAAATGCTTGTCTCCTTTCTGTCCAGAGATTGTCCGGGTCTATTCTCATTCCGTAGGCAAATCGTGAATCTTCTACTTCTAATGATAATCCGATCGCATCCGAATATAATATTTTGTGAGCTTCCTGTATCTGATCTTGGTTTTCTATATCCATGACTTCTGAGTAGGCATTAAATATCGTCAAAATTCTATAAATAGCATCTGTATTTATGGCCCCACTGATTTTCACTAGATCTCCTTCTGAGCAACTAACGGTATCTCCCTCAGTGATATCAACAATCTCATCCTCTACCTCTTCATGAAGAACATTAAAAATATACTGGTCATTAATGCGTTTAGATGTTTCAAACATCTGCCTTCCCATTTTTGACCCTGCAAGGTTAGCTCCCCCTTCTGCTTTTCCTACATAGGGTATCTCAAATCCCGCAGATAACTCTGCACCACCTTCTCCTTCTGTAGTAGACTCAGAAACCTCTGTTATTGCCTCCGGGATCGCAATATTCTCTGATGCTAATAGGCTGCGAACAGCTAAATCATCAAGATACTCGAATTGTCTAAATGCCATAACTTCGGTTATCTGCTGATGAACAATAACCCTATCGCCAATCCGTCCTCGTCAATTCGCTTTCGGGTACAGAGATCTACGCCGAGTTCGACAACTGTGAAGCAGATATATCACCACCTATCTTATATGTGGTAACATAGAAAAATAGATTTCTATACTCTAGTTGGTGGAATTAATGGATCTTAATGGATAATTGGTGAAAATGAGGAACCGGAGATCTCAGAACGGGCACGATGGGATTTGAACCCACGACCGTCGGATGTCTTCCTCTAATACTGCCGTATTAGAGATAGAAGTCCGACGCTCTATCCGGACTGAGCTACGTGCCCTACAAGTCTCTTAACTGTGCATCTATCAGATAGTCTTCGGCCCAATTTATACCCTTTGACTGCCCATTGTCCGGCGGTTGAGTTCGCAACGTCATCTCCCCATTAGCCGCTTTGGAGATTGGGACCAGATATGTTTCTTCTGTACCGAACGAGTAAACGGCAAAATAATCGATGTCTCCTCTGTAGTCTTCTCTAGTACTCCCTGTTGTATTAGGTCTAGAACTCTTAGTACTGAATATTATCCTATCCTGCTTATAACGTCCAGACTTACATTGGAGCTTATGGAATCCGGCCTCTCCCTGAATGACCAAGTCGTACCGATTACTCTCGCTGAATGGTATTAGTACATCAAACTCTCTGTTCACCAAGTCAGACAGAACCATCGCCTCCACTTTGTCTCCTTTTGCATTCGGGTCCATACTTGTGAAAATATATCGCCGGCTATAATGCTTGGGAAGGGGCTTCAGCCGTGGAAGCGGTACAGCGACGTCACGTACGGCAGGCGGTTGAACATCCAGTACGCGACGGGCAAGCCGATCACCGTCACCGCGAGCAGGGCGGCGGCGTTCGCCCACAGCAGGCTGGCCCACCACCCCACGAGCACGAAGTACACGCCCCGCACGAGAAGCGAATTCTGCCCGCGTGCGCTGTCCGGGTCCGACAGCGATCGGGGCTCTTTCAGCGTCAGCACCGTCGGGACGAGGTTGATCAGCTTGATGCCGAAGGGGAGCAGGAGAATCGTGACGTTCAGCGCCCACGCGAGGTTGACCACGATCGGCGTGAGCCACCAGCCCACGAGGACGAACCAGAGCGCACGGACCGGCAGGGACCGTTCTGTCATGCTGCCGAGTAGGTGCCAGATACGTATACTCGTCCCGGTCGGCGAGCGCTCGCGCTCTCCGTCGTGTCACTCCCGCAACGCTAATGGGTCGGTCGGACGAACCGTCGCACGATGGACGCGCGTCGCATCACCGGCTCGCTGATCGAGGTCGCCGGGACCGTTTCGGGGCTCGCGCTGCTGGTGTTCGTCCTCGACTGGCCGGTCGAGCGCCTGCTCCCCATCGTGTTTGCGTTCGCGGCCGTGAGGGTCTACAGGCTGGCGCGGGATCGCTACGAGTTCAACCCCGGCTGGGCGAAGGCGATCCTCGGCGTCGCGCTCGCGGGCCTCGGCGCCGCGGCGCTGCTGCGCCCCGACGGAATCCTGTGGATCAAGCTCGGGATGCTCGGCGCCGGCGCGTGGCTCGCGCTCGACGGCGTCTGCGACCTGCGGGTCGGCGCCTCGCCGCGACGCACCGGCGACCCCTACGTCACCGTGCAGGACGCCGGGACGGTCTGGCGAGCGCTCGACCGGGAACCGCGATCCGCGGAGGCGCTCCGGGACGCCGTCGACCTGCCGGCCGAGCGGGTCGATCGGGCGCTCGCGGAGCTGGAGCGCCAGGGTCGCGTCGCCGAGACTCGCGGCGTCTACGAACCCAGCGATCCCGACCGTGACTGGGGCGGCCTCGTGAACAAGGCCCTCGCGCGGCTCGGCCGGCCGCTCCGGCAGTTCTGACGCCGCGTTTCGGGTCGTCGCTTCGTTCTCGTCCGACGCCCGGAACACAGCGCTTAAGCGCCCGTCAGCGCTACACCGAGTCGATGAGAGTTATCGGGACCATCGGCCTGCCGGGCAGCGGCAAGGGCGAGGCGGCCGAAGTCGCCCGCGAGCTGGGCGTGCCCGTCGTGACGATGGGCGACGTGATCCGCCGGGAGTGCCGGGACCGCGGGCTCGACCCCGCGACCCACCACGGCGAGGTCGCGCAGGCGCTGCGCGAGGAAAAGGGGCCGGCCGCCGTCGCCGAGCGATCGCTGCCGCTGATCCGCGAGGAACTCGACGACGCCGACGCGGTGCTGGTCGACGGCATCCGCAGCGACGTCGAGGTCGACGCCTTCGAGGACGCCTTCGGCGAGCGGTTCTCGCTGGTCAGCGTCGAGGCGCCGTTCGAGGTGCGCGAGGAGCGGCTCGCCGAGCGCGGGCGCGACAAGAGCGAAGACGAGGGCGGCGAGAGCCTCGAAGAGCGCGACGAGCGCGAGCTCGGCTTCGGCATGGGCGAGGCGATGGAGCGGGCCGACGTGCGCATCGACAACACCGGCTCGCTGGAGTCGTTCCGCCGCACGGTTCGCACGGTACTCGAGAGCGGTCCGGAGGCGATCACGCGATGATCTACAGCGTCGACATCCAGATCACGGCGCCGGTCAACGACACCGAGGTCACCGACCGCGTCCGAGACGCCATCACGAATCTGTTCCCCGACGCCGACGTCGAGTTCCAGCACGGCGAGTTGCTCGCCGAGGCCCACTCGATGGACCACTTCTCCGAGCAGCTCCACCGCCAGGAGATCCTCGACACCGCCCGCGGCGAGTTCTTCGGCGACCTGCGCGACGATACGTTCTCGTTCGCCCTGAAGAAACAGCCCGCCTTCGAGGGCGTCGTCAACTTCGCCGTCGGCAACCCCGACGAGCTCGGCGACATCCAGGTGCGCGTGCGCGTCGACGAGCCCGACGCCGAGTCCTTCGTCGACCACGTCGCGCCGCCGACCGAGGAGGGCAAGCCGGTCGCCGACGACGCGTAAGTCGACCGCTTTTCTCTTAGATCAGCAGCAGCACGACAGTCAGCGCGATGAAGCCGACCTTCAGCGCCGTGTTGACCAGGATCACCTTCGTCCCGAACGCCGGCCCCCAGATGCCGTACTGGAAGGGGATCGAACGCTTGAACGTCGAAAAGGCGAAGGAGACGACGCCGCCGATCAGCATCGTCGTGACGGCTTCCTGGGGCGTGAACGGCGCGCCGAGCTGGGGCGCGATCGCGGCCGCGCCGCTGGTCGTGTCGATCGCGAAGACGCCGACGACGCCGGCGCTCTCGGGTGGTAGCCCCACCAGCGCGGTCAGCGGCTCGACGCCCGCGAACAGCGCGTCGAAGGCGTCCCGCGCCGTCAGCACGGCGACGAGCGCGTAGACGATCGCCAGCCGCGGGACGATCGTCCGCAGCTTCGACCAGGTGCTCTCCGCGGCGCTGACGACCCGCTCTCGGCGGCTCCGTTCGGCTTCTTCTTCACCGCTGTCGGCCGCCGGTCGGGCCGTCGGGTCGACGTTCTCTTCGGAGAGCAGTGCCGCTCCCGCGAGGATCCCGACGACGGTGATCGCCAGCGAGATGCCCGCTCGCGCGCCGACGTACATGACGCCGACTTCCAGGCCCAGAATCGGGATCAACACCGGCGCGTAGAACGTGAAGATGTGCTGGACGAACCCGAAGAACGTGTTGACGGTGATCGCGACCAGCGTCGCGAGGTCGTCGATCAACCCGGACTCGCGGTACTCCGCGAGCATGCCGTAGCCGGCGGTCGGCGACGTCGCGGTCGCGAGGATCGCGGTGCCGACCTCGTCGGGCAGGTTCGCCGGGCCGGTCAGCGGCTTCGAGAGCACTGCTATGTACTCGACGGCACCGAACTCGACGGCAAGATTGGCGAGGGCAACGCCGACCGCGATAAAAAGGGCTATGCTGGCGACCCGGGGGAGGATGTCCGCGAGCAGGAGGTTCAGCGTCGACTCCACGCTCGTCGTCAGGTAATCGACTGGATTGGTTGTTGCGATTCCGAGTGGATGCGGTCTCGCTTACGCTGAAAAATTCGACGTCGTGCTCTTCAACAACTACGCCACATGCCGGCTAGGAGGACAGGCCGGTCACAAACAATTCTGACTCGATCAGTACGAACTGAGGACCTTCCCCGAGATGATGACGCTACTTCGGCTGCTGTCACTCGATACTGAACGTATCGCTGGCCTCATAATCGGCGTCGGCGCGATAGATGGCGACCTCGTAGGGGCCACCGGACGACTCCGTACCGTAGTCGCCGACGCTAATTTCGATTCGGTCACTCGCGCCGTCGTTGTTTGGCCAATAAATGAGCGACTGACTGTTTTCATCGTAGTGCACTGACCCCCCGCCCTGCTCAACGCGCGTATCCGGCCAGTCTCCTGCCATGTAATCAACACCGTTCCCTTGGGCTTCGCTCAGATCGATCTCAATCGGATCGCTCCCGCTCGGAGTTGTCCCCAGATCGAATCCGATCATCTGACGTTCATCTCCTGGTTGGACGTTGGCTCCTACATCACTCACCGTCACCGATTCAATCGGTCTGGTTCCGGATTCAACGACGTCGAATACCGCAAGCGCCTGCTCACCACTGTCTTGGCGTGTGATCGAAACTTGATGGCTAGAACTGGCTTGGCTAGTGCCGTATTCGCCGATTGAGAGCATGATCTCGTTACCGCCTCTATCGTTGGACCCAGCTTGATAGATGAACGACTCCGTACCGCTGTCGTAGGTGACGCTGCCTTGGCCTTGTTCAACATAGACATCCGGCCAGTTGCTCGGTGGTGCTTCATAGTCGACCGCACTTGGGTGAGGTTCACTGACATCTATTATGACTTCGCTGTTCGGTTGGAGCTTCGAAGATGGCGTGAACCGTATGGTCTGTCGTTCCTGTCCGGGTGATGTGTAGGAATCAACATCCTCGACAGATACACTGGCGAATCCATTTCCTGGCTTATTTCTGCCCTTTTGACACTGGATATCTATTGTCGCCGTAAACGTAACCTCGGCGATGCTAACCGTCTGGCTACTAGCCTCGGTTACACGGAACTGTACCTCTCGTTGGCCAAGTTGTTGTTTCTGGGCACACTCAACGTGTACATCAGTACTACCTCCCTGGGCAATGGACGTTCCCCGCCTTGGGGCTGAAACGGTGAGGACGTCAGCGTTGGTGCTTCCATTGATGTTATCGACGACTACGTCATCAATAGTCATCGACGCACCAAGGTTATTCGTGAGTGTGCCGACCCGAACGGGTTCGCTGTCACTTCGGAGTTGACCAGCAGATCCAACGCTTTCGACGCCGAGATACGCATTCTGGTCCTCTGCGACGGACGCTGCTGTCACCCGATCTGCGGCGACGGTAGTAAAACCAAATGTAGATCCGGCCATAACGACGCCGCCACAGAGGAGCAACAGCATACCGATCGCCGCGAAGCTACGCGACCTCATGGCGGTCGCTCGACTTCCCCCAGCCGGTTCTGCCGGCTCTGGTAGACGTGGTAGGCTGCCGATCCACCAAATGTAGCCACCACCATCGCAGCCCAGCCTACCGCCGGCACGGGATCGGTCGGAAGGATATCGAACCACACGCCCGCGAGCACGAGCGCGCCGACCGCCGACAGCCCCAGATAGTACTCGCCCCACGGGATCGAGTCCCCGGGCACGACGTCCATGTACACCTCCATCTGCTCGGCTTCCTCGGTCAGCATCACCTCGGACCCGTCGAACTCGATCATCCCGCTTTCCGAAAGTGTCGGCAGGTGGGTCTGCTGGAGCGACGTGTACACGCGCTTGCGCTCGGCGGAGGTCAGCTCCTCGACGGGCTTGTCCTGCTCCCAGGCGGCGACCTGCTCGGCGACGTCCGAAAGCGTCACGGTCTCGTCGCGTTGCTTGCAAAAGTGGATGGCGTACCGACGACGATGGTTGCTCAACAGGTCGAAGATCTCGCCCCGACCCGGCGACTCATCGCTACTGGTTGCCATCTTCAACTGTTCTATTACTAATGTCGCACCTGCAAAACACTTTCGGATTTTCTGATAACTACACCAGGGGTTTGCGCGACCGAACGCGACTACCCTCAGTCATGTATCAAACCGGGCCCGATAGGCAGGCGGCCATCGCTAATAGAGGGTGATGTTGCTTCTTTTCACGGGCTTCGCGGTTTTCGCCTGGCTGAGACGTCCTTCAAGCTCACCTTTCCAGGGCTCAAGACCGCCTTTCATGGCTCCAAGCTCCTCAATACAAAGTGGGTGGGGTTCCACGGGTGGTACAAGGCGCGGTAGCCACACCCTGTGGACTACTCGCGTACAGTAAGAGACGATTACCATGAGAATGAATCGACGCAACGTACTGGCTGGGATCGGCGCACTGACTGCTGGCGGCGGAGCCGTGTTCGGCTCGGGGGCGTTCTCGCAAGTGGAAGCGGAACGAACTGTTGATATAAGCACTACCGGGGACAGTGGGGCCCTGCTACAGTTCAGTGGCAGCAGCACTCTCGTCAATCTGGACGGTGGTAATGATAGTGATCTTCTCAAAATTTCGGCAAGCAACCTGAACAAGGATGCGACCACAACTGCAAAAGACGCAATCACGGTTACAAACACGGGAGATAACGCTGTCGGATTCTACGTAGACGATGAGAGTAGTCAGGTGTCTGGCGTTGATGAGATAGATATTCAAGTCGACGGTACTTCGATCGTGGGTAGCAGTAATTCGGTAGACCTCAATGCTTCCAATGGAAGCGCTGACCTCGATCTGGTGTTTGACCTGACCGGCGATAACATCGCTGACGACATCCCTGGCTCGATTACATTCGTCGCAGATACCAGTAGCCACTCCGGTGCCTGAAGATACCTATAATGTCGCCACCGCGTGATCGAGACGGTGAACTCATCATTGGGATGCTCTAGCAAGGAGACTCGCTAGTGCAGCACGGTGACAAACGGAATGAGAACCAAGGTCGCACTACTCCTCGTAGCAGTTTCCCTTTTGCTGGCAGTCCCCACCATGGCGGCCACCGTCGACGAGGACCGCGCGGGCGACCTCTCGCTTTCCCCTGGCGACTCGAACGGCGGATACGCCGATATCGACGCCGACGGACAGCTCGCCGTCGAGATGGACCGACTCAACGACCGGGCTACGACGACCGCCGACGACGTGTTCACGATCACGAACACCGACGACGAGGACGCGCGCGTATGGGTCGAGCACGATCTGGCGGGGACGACGATCTACCGCGGCGATCCGAGCAACACCGTCGAGAGTCGCGGCGCCGCCTTCGACCTCGACGCGGGCGAGACCGCGTCGCTCGGCGTCCGGACCGATACGCGGGACGCCGACGTCAAGCCGGGCGATCTCACGATCCGCGCCGAGGGCGACGGCGGGCCGGACTTCGCGGTCACAGACGTCGAAATCGAGGGACTCGACGCGAACGGCTCGATCGCGGTCGGCGAGTCGGCCAGGATCACCGCGACGGTCGCGAACCGGGGGACTGAGGGCGGCACTCACTCGGCCGATCTCCTCGTCGACGGCGTCGAGGTCTCCCAGCGCGCGGTGTACGTCCCGGCAGGCGAGCGCCGAACCGTGACGTTCGAGCGGACGTTCCAGCGGTCGGGCGCGTACGAGGTCGCCGTCGACCACACCCCCGGCGGAACGGTCACCGTCAGGGAACCGCCCGCGCCGGACGCCGCGTCGTACGCGGTGCGAGACGCCGCACTCTCATCGGCGTCGATCGCGCCCGGCGAGAACGTCGACGTGACCGCGACGATCGAAAACGCCGGCGGGTCGACCGGCGAGTTCACCGCCGAGTTGGCCGTCGGCGGCACCGTTCTCGAAACCCGACCCGTTCGCCTCGGCCCAGGCGAGACGACGACGGTCACGTTCACGCGAACGTTCGAGCAGCCCGGGACGTACGAGATTGCGGTCAGCGGCGCGACGGCGGGCGAACTCGACGTGTCCTCGCCGGGCGGCTCCGGCGTCGAGGCGGTCGAACAGCAGCTCCGGTCGCCGGCGACCGGCGTGGTCGGGCTGTCCTTCGTCGCGGGCGCGCTGCTGGTCAGCCGGCGCAACCCGCGGGAGTTGCTCGCTTTGCTCCGATGATCCGAGCGAGTCCGTCACCGGGTCGGCCGAACCGACCGCGGCGTCGGACCGATCGGGAGGTAGATATTTCCGAATCGGCCGCCCAGAGGACGGTGACGTGAGTATCGCACCGCTGCCACAGTTGCCCCGGTTCTCGGCACAGCCATGAGACTCGGGAGCTACGCCAAGGGCGCGGCCGCGACGGCGCTGCTGGTCGTCGTCGCGGCGCTGGTCGTCGGCCAGCTGCTGGGCCAGCCGATCCTGCTGGGCTACGTCGCGACCGACAGCATGGAGCCGACGATGGACGCCGGCGACGGATTCATCGCAATCCCCTCGCCGCTGGCCGGCGACGTCTCGGAGGGCGACGTGGTCGTCTTCGAGGCCGAGCAGCTCCACGGCGGCGGGCTGACGACCCACCGCGTCGTCGGCGAGACCGATCGCGGCTACGTGACCAAGGGCGACGCGAACCCCTTCACCGATCAGGACGGCGGGGAGCCGCCCGTAAGCGATCAGCAGATCGTCGCCGAGGCGCTCCAGATCAACGGCGAGGTCGTCGTCATCCCGCATCTGGGGACCGCGGTGATGGGCATCCAATCGGGCGTTTCGAGCGCCCAGTCGACGGCCGCGAGCGCGGTCGGCGTCGGCGGCGGGCTCGACAGCTCGCAGGTCGGCGGCCTGCTGGTAGCGCTCGGCCTCGTCCTCCTCGGCGTCGCGGCGCTGTCGGGCGCTCGCGGCGGCGCGGTTCGGGACTTCGCGCGATCGGCCGACCGCCCGGGGGTCGTGGCCGTGTGGTCCGTGGCGGGCACTGTCGCGATCCTGATCGTCCTGTTCGCGACCGCGGCGATGGTCGTTCCCTCCGGCACGACGGAGTACGGCATCGTCAGCGCCGAACAGCCGGCAGACGATCCGCTGGTGATCGAGGCCGGCGGCTCATCGACCGTCGAGTACCCCGTCACCAACGGCGGGGTCGTACCGGTCGTCGTCTTTCTCGAAACCGGCGACGGCGCCGTCGCCGAGCCCGACAGGCTCCGCGTCGGTGCGGGCGGCGAAGCCGCGAGCAGCGTCACCCTGAACGCGCCGGAGAGCGAAGGCCAGTACGATCGCTACGTCACCCAGCGGCGCTACCTGCTGTTGCTCCCGCCGGGGCTCATCGCAGCGCTGCACGCGATCCACCCGACGCTCGCGCTGCTCGCGGTCGACGCCGTCGTCGTCGGCGTCGGGCTGTCGATCGCCGTCGCGCTGTTCGGCACGGGCGATCTCCGGCTGCGGTCGGGTGCCGACCACGTGTCGCTCTCGGTGCGGCTCCGGCGCAAGCTCCGCAAGTGGCTGTAGAACGGCGAATTTCGCGCAGTCGTTCGGTATTATTATTGTGATCGGGTGTAGTTACACCGATAGTTCTACGCATGCAACCGCGAATCCGGCCTCCTGCGTCGCCCCCGTCGCTGCGCGGCCGTCGAGCGCCCGGACGCCGGCGTTCGCAGCCGCGGCGCCGTGACGCCGCTTCGATGGCGGCATCCGGGCGTCCCGACGCCGCTTCGGCCGCAGCGGCCCGCCGTCTCGACGCCGCTTCTGCTGTGCCATCCTTCCGCGGCCACCACGACGCCGACGCGACGGGGTGGGCCAGCCCATGATGGACGACCCGCGGTTTCAGCTGCTGATCGCCCGATACGGCAGAAATCTAGCGATCGCGCTCGTCGTCGTCGGCGCGCTGTTGCTCCTCGTGGGCGGCTGGGTCGCGCTCACGCCGCCGACCACGACGGCGACCGAGCAGCGGACCGCGGCGACGGCCTCGACGGGCGCCGACACCGTTGCGACCGTCACCGGGGACAGCGACCTCTGGGAGCGGGGAACGGAGCTGCGCAACAACCCGGTCTACCTGACGAACGCGTCGCCCGCGCTGGCCGTCGAACCCCAAACTACGGTCCCCGAGGGCTCGTCAGTCACCCAGACGGTCCGGCTCCGGATCACCGCGACCCGCGACGACGAGGTGTTCTGGACGTCGACCGAGACGCTGGTCAACGAGACTCGGACTGCCGAGGACGGCACCGCGACCGCCCGCACGGAAATCGACGTCCGCGACCTCGAGGCGCGGCTCGCGACCCTCCGGGAGCGCCTCGCCGGCGTCGGCTCCGTACAGACCGAGCTGCTGCTGACCGTCGAGTACGACACCGGCCGGTACGCGGGCACGCTCGACGCTTCGGCGCCCCTTGAGGTGACCGACCGGGCGTACTGGCTCGGCGGCGAGCTCTCGGACTCCCAGCCTCACTACGCGACGACCACCCGGCAGGTGAGCCACTCGCCGAACTGGTTCGCGGTGCTGCTCGCGACGCTGCTGGCGGCGCTGTCGCTGACCGGCGCCTGGACGGTGTTCGCGACCCGCCCGGAGGAACTCGACGTCGACGCGATCAAGCAGGAACGACACCGCCGCAAGTACGCCGACTGGATCTCGAAGGGCTCGATCCCGATGTGGGTCGGCCAGAACTACGTCGAGCTCGACAGCCTCGAGGGCGTCGTCGACGTCGCGATCGACACCCAGGAGCGGGTCGTCCACGACACGCGCCGGGACCTGTTCGCGGTGATCAGCGAGGACGTCGTCTACTACTACTCGAAGAGCGGCGACTGGGACCAGTCCTCCTGGCCCCGTATGGAGCTGTCGGGCCGAAGCGAAGACGACACGGTCGACGTCGGCGGGGAACTGTCGAAAGGCCTCGGCGACCTGCCCGGCCGCGACGAGCTGGCAGGGGACGACGCCGACAGCAGTTCGGCCGACGTCCCCGACGACGCGACGGACGACGGCGAGTCGGACGAAAAATCGAGTCACGGTCCCGGCGACTGGGACGACGACGTCTGGCGCGATCTCTGACGGAGACGGAAAGCACCAACCGATCGCTTAGCAGTTCCGCGCCTCTTGGACCTGCTGTCGCCCCTCCTCGCGCTTGTTCCGGGCCGTCAGAAAGTCACCGTCGGCGGCGGCGGCGGCCGCTTCTTCCAGCGAGCTCGCCGCGTCGACGAAGTGGCCGCTACGACAGCCCGCGGTATCGAATCGGGCGTCGAACTCTCCCTCCGGTGACGGCTTCATGTCGAACGTCTCGTCGGCGTCCGCGAACGCCGTCCCCGCTGCCGCGAACGACTCTTCGGCGGCGGCGTACTCCTCGTTCTCGGACTGCTGTCGTCCGGTCTCCAGATCGTCCATCCCGTCGAGTAGCGTCGCGTAGCCGCCCGAGAGCGCGACCAGCGAGTCGCTCCGTTCGAGCGCCCGCCCGAACCGGTCGTCGAGCTGGTCGGGCGCCGCCTCCGAGCCGCTCTCGAACGTGCTCCGCGCGTCGCCGAAGTGGCTCCGGGCGTTCTCGAAGGCGGTACCGGACTCGTCGTAGTTCTCGTCGTCGAACCCCTGCTGGGCCGTCGTGATGTCGTCGACGCCGTCGACGAGCTGCCGGTAGCCACGCGAGAGGCCGTCGAGTCCCTGGGAGAACCCGACGAGCTCGGAGACGGCGTCGGCGACGCGCTCGATTTCGGCGTCCAGCTCCGAGAGGACATCCGCGTCAGCGTTCTCGACGGCCGTCGAGGCGGCCTCGCTCTCCGAGACCGCCGTCTCCAGCGGATCGCGGCTTTCCTCGAGCGCGTCCTCGACGGCGCCGAGCGCGTCGGGGTCGAACTCGCCCTCGAGGGTCGACAGAGCGGCGGCGCCGTCGAGCAGCTCGACGAACGCGTCGACGATCGCCTCGATCGCGTCGGCGTACGTCCGAGCCTGTTCGATCTCCGTCTCGAACGAGCCCGAATCGGCCTCCTCGGCGGCATCGAGCGCCGCTCGCGCGGTTTCGATCCGCCCGCGCGGTTCGGACGCGTCGAACTCCACGTCCGCGGGGTTCTGGATGTCGGAGCTGACGGTTCCCAGCGCCAGCGCCGCGGTGTTGAGCTCCCCGACGGCGGTGTACAGTTTGTCCATGACCGCGTTCTCAGGGTCCCGCTCGGGCGGTGACCCGTCACCCGAGAGCGGGTTCGAACAGCCGGCGAGCGACGCGGTCGCGCCGGTCGCCGCGAGCGTCGAGATGAAGCGTCGTCGATCCATGTCCGTACGGTGCCGTCGGATCCCCTTAACGGTTGTCGCCCAGCCGGTAAGTGAATCCTACTGGCGTACGCCGGCCGATCGCCGACCGCGTACCGGTCGGTACCGATACGAAGCCGTACCGGAAACTCTAGTCAACTACTAGCAACGTATTTCCGTCCTCTCTCCGCTCTTCCGGACGAGATGGCGACCGACTCTCCGCTCGACGGGACCGGCGGCGACCACAAAAATGAATCCGGGGCGGGAAGGGTGCCGGCCGAATCGAACGGTGCTCGACGCCGGATCCGCGACCTTCGCCACGAGGTCGTCAGCTATCCCGACGCCCCGGATCGGTGTACGATCTTTCCGCCCGACGCGACCGGCGTGGCGCGGATGTCGACCTGGCTGACCGCGGATCACGACGCGTTCGTCGACCTCGCGACCGTTCGGTAGACCGCTCGACCGTTCGGCAGCGGCTCGCAACGTCGAGCGCTCTCGGCACCGCACCGATCGGGGTATCGTGGCACGATAGCCGGTTCAGAACGGCCCCTGCCCGCCGCCGCCGAGGCCGCCCATGCCGCCGCCACCGCCGCCGCCGCCCTGCTGCATCTTCTTCATCATGCGCTGCATGTCGCCGTCGCCCATCCCCTGGAACTGCTTGATCGTCTGTTCCATCATCTTGTGCTGCTGGAGCAGTTCGCGGACGCGCTCTTCGGGCTTGCCCGAGCCGCGGGAGATGCGCTCGATCTGGCTGGCGCCGATGGCGCGCGGGTACTCCATCTCCTCGTCGGTCATCGAGTCCATGACGACCTCGAAGTCCCGCATCCGCTCTTCGGTGACGTCCATCGCGTCGTCGGGCAGCTGGTCCATCAGCCCGCCGCCCATGCCGGGGATCATGTCCATCACCTGGTCGAGCGGGCCCATGTTGTTCATCGCCTCCATCTGCTTTTGCATGTCCTTGAGGGTGAACGACCCGGACATCATGTCCTCGGGGTCCCAGTCGTCTTCCTCCTGCCCGGTCTCTTCCATCGCTCGCTCGACGCGCTCGGCGAGCTGGCGCAGGTCGCCCATGCCCAGCAGCCGGGAGATGAACCCGTCGGGCTCGAAGCGCTCGACGTCGGCGACCTCCTCGCCGGTCCCCAGGAACGCGATCGAGGAGTCGGTCTGGTCGACGGCCGTCAGCGCGCCGCCACCCTTCGCGGTACCGTCGAGTTTCGTGATCACGACGCCGTCGATGCCGATCGACTCGTCGAACTGCTGGGCCTGATCCTTGGCGCCCTGCCCGATCGCGGCGTCGAGCACCAGCAGGTTGCGGTCGGGGTCGACGACCTCCTCGATGTCCTCGATCTCGTCGATCAGGTCGTCCTCCAGGGCGTGGCGACCGGCCGTGTCGACGATGTGGACGTCGGCGTCCTCGGTGGCTTCCAGTCCCTCGCGGGCGATCTGGACCGGATCGTCGGCGTCGGGGTCGCCGTAGAACTCCACCTCGGCGCGGTCGGCCATCTGCTTGGCCTGGTCGTACGCGCCCGGGCGGAACGTGTCGGTCTGGATGACGGCGGGCCGGAGCCCCTTCTTCGAGAACCACCACGCCATCTTCGCGGCGGAGGTGGTCTTCCCCGACCCCTGCAGGCCGGCGAGCATGATCGTCTGCTCTTCGAGCGGTAGCTCGGTGCTCTCGCCGACGAGGGCGACCATCTCCTCGTAGACGATCTTGAGCACGTGATCGCGGGCTGACGTGCCGCCGGGCGGTTCTTCCTCCAGCGCGCGCTCTTTGATGCTGTCCGACAGCTCCTGGACGAGCGCGATGTCGACGTCGGCCTGGATCAGGGAGCGCTGGATCTCCTTGACGACCTTGTCGACGTCCTCCTCGGTGATTCGGGACTTCCCGCTCAGCGTGTCGAGCGTGTCGCGGAGGGAGGTCCCCAGATCGTCGAGTACCATTTGCCGAGAGGTAGGACTGCCAGTCGTTAAAGGCTTTCTCGGTCGCTCGCGTCCGCGCGTATCGTAGCACCCTTAACGACTCGGTAACCAGTGCACGCACATGAACACGACTCGCCAGTCACCGCACTCTCCAGCGGACGATCCCGCAAGTACCGTCCGCCCGCCGGAGACGAACGATCGCGCGAACGAGCGGAGGTCGCTCGATGAGTGACGAGGAACTCGCCAAGGACCTCGGGCTCCTGTCCGCGCTGACGATCGGCATCGGGACGATGATCGGCGCCGGCATCTTCGTGCTGCCGGGCACCGCCGTCGCGCGGGCCGGCCCGCTCGCCGCGGCGACGTTCGTCATCGGCGGCGTCATCGCGCTCTTTACCGCGCTGTCGGCGTCGGAACTCGGCACGGCGATGCCGAAATCCGGCGGGGCGTACTTCTACGTCAACCGCGCGCTCGGTCCCCTCTTTGGATCGATCAGCGGCTGGGCCAACTGGCTCGGGCTGGCGTTCGCCTCGTCGTTCTACATGTACGGCTTTGGCGAGTACGTCAACACGCTCGTCGGCGCTCCCGCGCTCGCGCTCGGTCCGGTGACGATCTCGGCCGCCCAGTCGATCGGCTTGCTCGGCGCCCTGCTTTTCATCGGCATCAACTACGTCGGCGCCAAGGAGACCGGCGGCCTCCAGATCGTGATCGTCCTCACGCTGATGGGGATTCTCGGTCTGTTCACCGTCGTCGGACTGCTCAACGGTGATATGAACTCGCTGACGCCGCTGGCGCCCGAGGGGACGACCGGCGAGGTGCTCCCGGTCACGGCGATCGTGTTCGTCTCGTATCTCGGCTTCGTCCAGATCACGTCGGTCGCCGAGGAGATCAAAGATCCCGGCCGCAATCTCCCGCTCGCGGTGATCGGGTCGGTGCTGATCGTCACCGTCGTGTACGCGCTGTTCCTAGTCGTGTTGCTGGCGGCGGTGCCCAACGAGCTCGTCGCCAACAACAGCACGGCCGTCGTCGACGCGGCCGAGTTGCTGTTCGGCAAGTACAGCATTCTCGGGTTCGACCTCGGCGTCGTCGGGTCGGCGCTGTTGCTGATCGGCGGCCTGCTTGCGACCGCCTCCAGCGCGAACGCGTCGATCCTCTCCTCGTCCCGGATCAACTTCGCGATGGGTCGCGAGAAGATCATCACCCCGAAACTCAACGAGATCCACCCGCGGTTCGGGACGCCCTCGAAGTCGATCCTGATCACCGGCGGGCTCATCGTGTTCTTCCTGCTGGTCGGCGATATCGAACTGCTGTCGACGGCCGGCTCGGTGCTTCACCTGATCGTCTACGGGCTGTTGAACGTCGCGCTGATCGTCATGCGCGAGGCCGACCCGCCGGAGTACGATCCGGACTTCGAGGTGCCGCTGTACCCCGCCGTGCCGATCATCGGCGCCGTCACGTCGTTCGCGCTGATCGCGTACATCGAGCCGCTCGTGATCGGGCTCTCGGCCGGGCTCGTCGGCTTCGCCGCCCTCTGGTACCTGTTCTACGCGCGCTCGCGCGTCGAGAGCGAGGGCGTGCTCGCCGGCTGGATCCTCGACCGGGCCGACGAGATGCCCGACGCCGCCGTCTCGGCGGCCGACACGGTCCGACCGGACGCCGCGGGGGCCGCGGTGCCAAACGGCGGGGACTTCCGCGTGATGGTGCCGCTGGCGAACCCCCGTACCGAGACCGACCTGATCACGCTCGCCAGCGCCGTCGCCAAGCAGAAGGGCGGCACCGTCCACGCGGTCCACATCGTCCAGGTCCCCGACCAGACGCCGCTCGACCGCGGCGGCGAGGCGGTCGATCGGATCGACGCCGAATCGGCCGATCTGCTCGCCCGCGCCCGCGAGGACGCCGAGACGTTCGGCGCCGCCGTCGAGACCCACACCGTGCTATCTCACCGTTCGTTCGACGAGATCTTCGACTCGGCGCGGCGCCTCGAGGCAGACCAGGTCGTGATGGGCTGGGGTCCCCACTCCCACGGCCGGGCCGAATCCCGAATGGACGAACTCACCGAGGACCTGCCGTGTGACTTCCTGGTACTCAAGGACCGCGGGTTCGACCCCGAGCGGATCCTGCTGCCGACCGCCGGCGGCCCGAGCACGGATCTCAGCGCCGAGGTCGCCAAACTGCTCCGCCAGGAGTACGGTTCCGAGATCACGCTACTGCACGTCGCCGACGACGAACCTCGCGAGGAAGCCGAGTCGTTCATCGAGGACTGGGCGGCCGAGCGCGGCCTCGACGACGCGTCGGTCGTCGTGGAGGACGGCGACGTCGAGGCGGCGATCGAGCGGGCGTCCCGCGACGCGACGATGGTCGTGATGGGCGCGACCGAGCGCGGGCTGCTCTCGCGGCTGGTCGACCAGTCGCTCGTGCTCGACGTGTTAGACGACGTCGAGTGTTCCGTCCTGTTGACCGAGAAAGCTCACAGCCGTTCGATCAAAGAGCGGCTCCTGGGCGGCCGGTCCGACGACTGACCTACTCGCCGCGGAACGTCTCGATCGTCTCTTCGTCGACGCCGCCCCGCGAGAACACGGTGACGATGTCGTCCGGCTGGATCTCCGTGCTGCCGTGGGGCGTCAGCACGCTGTCGTCCCGCTCGATCGCGATCACGAGCGAGTCGTCGTCCAGTACGCCCTCGCGGACGGCCCGTTCGAGCGAGATGCCGGCGATCGGCGCCCCGCGCTCGACGGTCACCTCGGCGACTTCGGCGTCGCCCGAGAGGCTGATGAAGTCCGTCACCGTCTCGGCGCGCTCGCCGTCGTTCGGGCCGAACGGCGCGTAGGAGTGGGTCGTCTCGTTCTGGACGAGCACCTCGTCCTCGATCTCGATACCCAGGTCCGACAGCGACCGGGCGATCCGCCGCAGGTCGTCGGTGTCCTCCCCGACCGCGAGGACGTGGAGGTTCCGGCGACCGGTCATCAGCTCGCGGACGTTGGTCACGCCCGGGATCACCTGCGCCCGGCGCGCGACCGTCTCGCGCTCCGAGACCGGCGCGTTGCACATGAACAGGTTCGTGAGCCGATCGCCCGCTCGCTCGAAGTCGATGCTCGCGTGGTATCCCGTGATGATGCCCCGATCCTCCAACTGCGCGATCCGGTTTCTGATCGTCCCCGGGGAGACGCTCACGTCCTCCGCGATGGTCGGTGCGGAGACGTTGCGGGCGTCGTCCATCAGCGCGTGGATGATCCGGCGGTCGATCTCGTCCAGCCGATGCTCCATGACGCGTCATGAGGCGCCCAGAACCATACGTCGTTCTGATCCCGAAAACATACGAAAAGTGTCTATTTTAGCGGATACTGAATTCGATGACTCTATTTTCAGGATACGCTAACAAAACCGGGCGCTTTATGCTCCACCGCTGTCAACGGTCGTTCCAATGAGTCATCCGATACGCGCTCCCCGACCGCCCGGTCGGCCGACGGTGACGTTCCGGTCCGACTTCGAAACGGAGCTTCCCGACGGAGGGCGGCACGATGTCTGAGGACCTGCTCGAAACGGTGCTCGTCCCGATCGCCAGCGAGGACGACGCCGCGGCGACCGCCGAGGCGCTCCGGCCGTACCTGGACGCCGACCCCGAAGTACGCGTCGTCCACGTGATCGAAAAGGCCGGCGGCGCGCCGGACAAGGCCTCCGTCGAACAGCGCGAGCAGCGCGCCGAGCGCATCTTCGGCGTCGTCGAGCGGCGCTTCGCCGACTCCGGCGTCGACGTCACGTCGGAGGTTCTCTACGGCACCGACGTCGCCGATACCGTGCTGGCCGCCGCCGCCGAGATCGACGCGTCGGCCATCGCGTTCACCCCCCGCGGGGCGAGCCGGTGGCTCAAGCTCGTCTCCGGCGACGTGAGCGGCGCGCTGGTCCGAAAGACCGACCGGGCGGTGCTCGTGCTGCCCGCGCCGGCCGACGAACCGGGAGGTGATACGGATGGCTGAGGACGAGGAGCTCGCCAAGGACCTCGGGCTTCTCTCGGCGCTGATGATCGGGATGGGGACGATGATCGGCGCGGGCATCTTCGTGCTGCCCGGCGTCGCGGCTCAGGAGGCGGGCCCGGTCGTCGTCGTCTCCTTCGTCGTCGGCGGCGTCATCGCGATGATCAACGCGCTGGCGGTCTCGGAGCTCGGCACGGCGATGCCGAAAGCCGGCGGGGGGTACTACTACATCAACCGCGGGCTCGGCCCCCTCTTTGGCTCGATCTCGGGGATGGGCGACTGGATGGGGCTGGCCTTCGCTTCGGCGTTCTACTGCATCGGTTTCGGGGGCTACCTCACCGACCTGCTCGCGGGCACCGCGCTGGCCCTCCCGACGATCGACCTGCTGGTGTTCACGCTGACCGACGTCCAGCTCGGCGCCGCGATCGCCGGCGCGCTGTTCGTCGGCGTCAACTACTTCGGCGCGAAGGAGACCGGCGGCGTCCAAACGGTGATCGTGCTGACGCTGCTGGGTATCCTCACCGTGTTCGCCGCGACGGGCTTCCTCCACTTCGAGTGGTCGACCGTGACCACCGACGGGCTGGCGCCGACCGACATGGGCTACGGCGCCATTCTCCCCGGGACCGCGCTGGTGTTCGTCTCCTTCCTCGGGTACGCCAAGATCGCGACCGTCGCCGAGGAGCTCAAGAATCCCGGCCGAAATCTCCCGATCGCGGTGATCGGGAGCGTCGGCATCGTGACGGTGATCTACGCCATCCTCGTCACGACGATGCTCGGCATCGTTCCGTGGGACACGCTCGACGACAACGTGCCCGTCTCGCAGGTCGCAGAGATCACGTTCGCCGGCGTCCCGCTCCTCGACGCGGTCGGCGTGACGATGATCTCGGTGGCGGCGATGCTGGCGACCGCCTCCAGCGCGAACGCGTCGATCCTTTCCTCGGCCCGCATCAACTTCGCGATGGGCCGGGACAAGATCGTCACCGACTGGCTCAACGAGATCCACCCCTCGTTCGCGACGCCGTACCGCTCGATCCTGCTGACCGGCGGGATGATCGTGTTCTTCATCATCGCGCTCGGCGGGGACATCGAGGTGCTCGCCAAGGCCGCGAGCGTCCTCCACCTGATCGTCTACGGGCTGATGAACCTCGCGCTGATCGCGTTCCGCGAGGCCGACACTCCCGAGTACGACCCGGACTTCGAGGTGCCGCTGTACCCGGTGACGCCGATCGTCGGCGCCGCGCTTTCGTTCGGGCTGGTCGCGTTCATGGACACGCGCGAAATTCTGCTGAGCATGGTGTTCGTCGCCGTCGCCGTGGCGTGGTACCTGCTGTACGCCCGGACTCGCACCGAGCGGGCCGGCGTCCTCACCGAGCACGTGCTGCAGCGGGCCGATCGGCTGCCCGACGCGGCGGTGTCGGCGGCCGACGCGGTTCGGCCGGACGCCGCGGACTCCGTGGCGCCGATCGCCGGAGGATCGGCCGTGACGGACGGCGGTGATTTCCGCGTGATGGTGCCCCTGGCGAACCCGCGCACCGAGACCGACCTGATCACGCTCGCCGGTGCCGTCGCCAAGCAGAAGGGCGGCACCGTCCACGCGGTCCACATCGTCCAGGTCCCCGACCAGACGCCGCTCGACCGGGGTGCCGACGCGGTCGATCGGATCGACGCCGAGTCGCAGGATCTGCTCGCGCGTGCGCGAGAGGACGCCGAGACGTTCGGCGTCCCCGTCGAAACGCACACCGTCGTCTCCCACCGCTCGTTCGACGAAATCTTCGACTCGGCGCGGCGGCTCGACGCCGACCAGGTCGTGATGGGCTGGGGTCCCCACTCCCACGGCCGGGCCGAGTCTCGCGTCGACGAGCTGACCGAGGATCTACCCTGCGACTTCCTCGTATTGAAGGATCGCGGGTTCGACCCCGAGCGGATCCTGCTGCCGACCGCCGGCGGCCCGAGCACCGACCTCAGCGCCGAGGTCGTCAAGCTCCTTCGCGAGGAGTACGGCTCCGAGATCACGCTGCTCCACGCCGTCGGCGAGGACGAGAGCTACGAGGAGGCCGAGCAGTTCCTCGCGGACTGGGCGGCCGAGCGCGGCCTGTCCGACGCCGAACTCGTCGTCGACGACCGCGACGTCGAGACGGCGATCGACCGCGCGGCCGACGACGCGACGATGGTCGTGATGGGCGCGACCGAGCGCGGGCTGCTCTCGCGGCTGGTGAATCAGGCGCTCGTGCTCGACGTGTTAGACGACGTCGAGTGCTCGGTGCTGTTGACCGAGACGGCTTCCGACCGGTCGCTCCGAGAGCGACTGTTCGGCCGATAGCTCCGGATCTGTCGCCTCCGCGACGGTACAGTTTTCCCGCTGCACCGGCGTATTCCTCGTATGACGACGCAACTGTTCGAGCGCGCGTTAGTTCCGCTCGCCAGCGAAGACGACGCCCGCGCGACGTGCCGGGCGATCGAGCCCCACCTCCCCGACGACTGCGAACTCGTTGCCGTCCACGTGATCGAGAAAGCCGGCGGTGCGCCGGACAAGGCCTCCGTCGAGCAGCGCGAAGAAGTCGCCGAGGAGATCTTCGCAGTCGTCGCCGATCGCTTCCCGAATCGCGACGTCGCGACGGAAATCCTCTACGGCACCGACGTCGCCGAGACGATCCTCGACCACGCCGCGGCGATCGACGCGTCGGTCGTCGCGTTCACTCCCCGTGAGGCCGGGCTGCTCGTCCGCCTGTTGACCGGCGACACCGCGTCGTCGATCGTGAACGAAACTGATCGTCCGGTGCTGGTGCTGCCGGAACCGGACGGCGAGTGACGGTCGCCACGGCCACTAGTGTAACTCTGGTAATGTTTCCTGCGGTCGACCACGGACTCGCCGATACCATCTCCCCGTCGTCCGGACAGGAACCGAGGTATCGCGGTGGAAGTTCCGTACCGTCGCTCTTCTGTACGATCGCTTATACTGCCACAGCGCTTATATGATTCCGCTCAGTACCGGTAGTCGTTCGCAGGTGTGACGAACGCGGTCTTCATGGATCCCACAACGAAGCGTCGCCTCGCCGCCGGCTGTGTCGTGGGTATCGGTAGCGCCCTGCTCGCCGTTCCGCTCCTCGATCTGTACGTCCACGTCGCTCGCGACGAGCCGTTCGCGATCGCCGCGCTGGAGAACTCGCTGCCCGCGTTGCTGTGCGGGGCGCTCGTCGCCTTCGGCGGGTGGCTGTTCGTGGCCGACGTGCCCGCGGGCCGGGCGGTGGCCGTCGCGCGGTGGTGCCTCGCGGCCGGGGCGGCGGCGCTCGCGCTGTTGCTGTGGTCCTCCGCGTTCCACGGCTCGCTGCTCGGCGCCCGGGGCGAGGGACTGTTGTACCCGCTCGGCTACTTCCTGATCCTCGCGGCGCTGCTCGGCGCCGTCGTCGGCTACTACGACGACCGGCGCTCGACGAAGGAGCGCCACCTCCGCGGCGAGCGCAACCAGTTCGTCGCCTTCTTCGACCACGTTCCCTCGCCCGCCGTCGGCGTCACCTTCGAGGAGTCGAAGCCGGTCGTCCGGCACGTCAACGAGGCGTTCGAGGCGGTGTTCGGCTACGACGCCGACGCGATCGAGGGCCGGTCGCTCGCGGAGTTCATCGTCCCGCCCGAGCGCCGCGAGGAGTCGGCCGACATCGTCGATCGCGTCCGGACGGGCGAGGTCGTCGAGCGCGAGGTCCAGCGCCGCACCGCCGGCAGCTTCCGGACGTTCGCGTTCAAGGGGATCCCCGTCGAGGCCGACGCCCACGACGTCGACGCGTACGCCATCTACTCCGATATCACCGACGAGCGCGAGCAGCGCCAGCGCCTCCAGGTGCTGTATCGGGTGCTGCGCCACGACCTGCGCAACCGGATGAACGTCGTCAAGGGCAACGCCGAGATCATCCTCGAGCGGCTCTCGGATCCCGAACTACGGGAGTGGGCCGAGTCGCTGACCGCGTCGGCCGACGAGCTGATCGACCTCTCCAGCCAGACCCGCGAGATCGAGCGCTCGCTCGACGCCGGCGACTACTCCCGGCGCACGATCGACGCCGGCGCGGTCGTCGCCGACGTGCTCGATCAGGTCGCCGAGCGCCACCCCGGCGTCGGCGTCGAACGCGAGCTGGCCGACGGCGTCCACGTGATCGCGAACGACCTGATCGACACCGCGATCGAGAACGCCGTCGAGAACGCCTTCGAGCACAACGACGGCGCCGAGCAGTCCGTCCGCGTGTCGGTCGGGCCGGTCGACGAGAACTACGCGGAGATCCGCATCGCGGACGACGGGCCCGGCATCCCCGACTCCGAGCGCCGGCTGTTCGACGGCACCAACGAGATCACTCAGCTCCAGCACGCCAGCGGGCTGGGACTGTGGCTGCTCAACTGGATCGTCACCCAGTCGGGCGGCGAGATCGACATCCGCGACAACGAGCCCCGCGGCACCGTCGTCGCGATCCGGCTGCCCCGCGACCTCCGGGAGTCCGTCGGCGCCGGGCAGCCCGCGAAGGCGGACTGAGCGCGTCGCACGCGCGAGCGGCAACGTACTTGTAACTCGGCGCACAGTACCCGAGTAGCAACAATGCCGGGAATCGGTGTCGGCGTCGCCGCACTTCTCGCGCTCGGAATCGTCGCACCGCTCGTACTGTACCTGCAGGTCAAGACCGGAGTACGGTCGCCGGGCGGACTCGACAGGAAAATGGGGGACCGAGCCGGCGAAGGGCGCGATCGGAGGGACGACGAGACGCCGGAGACGGACGAGCGCGAGAATTCGTAGGACGTCGCGACGGTTCGTGCGAGCGCCTGATCGCTCCGACGGTATCGGTCGACGATCGCACGCGCAGGCCGGAGCCGCGACTGACGGGACGAGTACGCCGAGAAAGAAATGCCCGCAGTCGCCGATCAGTCGGCGGTCGCTTCGACCGTCTCGCCTTCCTCCTCGCGGTAGTGCTCCGCGATGAGGTCCTCGTCGATGCGGTTGAGCGCCTCCTTGGGGAGCATCGAGAGCAGGTCCCAGCCGAGCTCGATCGTCTCGTCGATCGAGCGGTCGGTGTCGTAGCCCTGCTGGACGAACTCCTCCTCGAAGCGGTCCGCGAAGTCGAGGAACTTGTTGTCGCGCTCGGACAGCGCTTCGCGACCGACGATGTTCACGAGGTCCCGAAGGTCCTCACCTTCCGCGTACGCGGCGTACATCTGGTCGGAGACGTCGGCGTGGTCCTCGCGGGTGAGGCCCTCGCCGATGCCGTCGTCCATCAGGCGCGACAGGCTCGGCAGCACGTTGACCGGCGGCTCGACGCCCTGGCTGTTGAGGTCCCGATCGATGTAGATCTGGCCCTCGGTGATGTATCCCGTCAGGTCCGGGATCGGGTGGGTGTCGTCGTCGCCGGGCATCGTGAGGATCGGGATCTGGGTGACAGAGCCCTCGCGGCCCTCGATGCGGCCGGCCCGCTCGTAGAGCTGGGCCAGGTCCGTGTACATGTACCCGGGGTAGCCACGGCGGCCCGGGACCTCTTCGCGCGCGGCGCCGATCTCGCGCAGCGCCTCGCAGTAGTTGGTCATGTCCGTCAGGATGACCAGCACGTGGTAGTCCTTCTCGAAGGCGAGGTACTCCGCAGTAGTGAGCGCCATCCGCGGCGTGACCGTCCGCTCGACTGCGGGATCGTCCGCGAGGTTCATGAACACGACCGAACGCTCGAGCGCGCCGGTGCGCTCGAAGTCCTGCATGAACTCGTTGGCCTCCTCCTGGGTGATCCCCATCGCGCCGAAGATCACCGCGAACTCCGAGCCCTCGTCGTCGTCGCCGGACTCCTCTTCCTCCGGGACGGTCGACTGGCGGGCGATCTGCAGCGCGAGCTCGTTGTGGGGCAGCCCCGATCCGGAGAAGATCGGCAGCTTCTGGCCCCGCACCAGCGTGTTCATGCCGTCGATGGCGGACACGCCGGTCTGGATGAACTCCTCGGGGTACTCGCGGGCGTAGGGGTTGATCGCCTTGCCGACGATGTCGATCCGGTCGTCGGGGACGATCTCGGGCCCGCCGTCGATCGGATTGCCCGACCCGTCGAGCACGCGCCCGAGCAGGTCCTCGGTGACCGGCATCTTCATCGTCTCGCCCAGGAAGCGGACCGAGGAGTTGCGGTCGATGCCGCCGGTCCCCTCGAACACCTGGATCGCGACGACGCCTTCGCTCGATTCCAGTACCTGGCCGCGCCGGGTGTCGCCGTTCGGGGTCTCGATCTCGACGACCTCGTCGTAGCCGACGGGCTCGTCGACCTCGGCGAACACCAGCGGACCGCTGATCTCGGTGATTGTCTGATACTCTTTCATTGTTAGTACAGCTCCCGGAGCTGGGTCGCGATGTCGTCTTCGAGGTCGCTGATGAACTCCTCGTAGTCTTCGGCGACGCCCATGCGGTTGAGCTGCGGGGCGGCGTCGATGTCCTGGATCTCCTCGACCGGGACGCCGGCGTCGAGCGCGTCGAACGCCTCGTCGTTGAACGTCTCGATCGCCTGGAGCATCCGGTAGGTCTTGGTCGGCTCGCAGTACGTGTCCACGTCGTGGAACGCGTTCTGCTGGAGCCACGCCTCGCGGAGGTACCGGGCGACCTCGAGGGTCAGCTGCTGGTCCTCCGGCAGGGCGTCCTTGCCGACGAGCTGGACGATCTCCTGCAGTTCGCCCTCCTCGTCGAGCACGTCGATCGCCCACTGGCGCAGCTCGGGGTAGTCCTGAGCGACGTTGTCGCGGTACCACGGGTCCAGCTGGTCCCGGTACAGCGAGTACGACTCGTTCCAGTTGATCGAGGGGAAGTGCCGACGCTCGGCGAGGTCGGCGTCGAGCGCCCAGAACGTCTTGACGATCCGCAGCGTGTTCTGGGTGACCGGCTCGGAGAAGTCACCGCCGGGCGGGGAGACGGCGCCGATCGCCGACACCGACCCCTCGCGGCCGTTGAGGTTCTCGAACTTGCCGGCGCGCTCGTAGAACTCCGCCAGGCGAGCGGCGAGGTACGCGGGGTACCCCTCCTCGCCGGGCATCTCCTCGAGTCGCGAGGAGATCTCGCGCATGGCCTCGGCCCACCGCGAAGTGGAGTCGGCCATCAGCGCGACGTCGTACCCCATGTCGCGGTAGAACTCCGCGATGGTGATCCCGGTGTAGATGCAGGACTCCCGGGCGGCGACGGGCATGTTCGAGGTGTTCGCGATGAGGCACGTGCGGCTCATCAGCGGCTTGCCCGTCTTGGGGTCTTCCAGTTCGGGGAAGTCCTCGATCACTTCCGTCATCTCGTTGCCGCGCTCGCCGCAGCCGACGTAGACGACGATGTCGGCGTCGGCCCACTTGGCGAGCTGGTGCTGGGTGACGGTCTTGCCCGATCCGAACGGACCGGGAATCGCGGCCGTCCCGCCCTTCGCGATCGGGAACAGGCCGTCGAGGATGCGCTGCCCCGAAACGAGGGGCGTGCGCGGCGTGCGCTTCTCCTCGGCCGGGCGCTGCTCGCGGACCGGCCACTCCTGGCGCATCTGGACCTCCTCGCCGTTGGCGAGTTCGACGACCGTCTCCTCGACGTCGAAGGTGCCCGACTCGACGGCGGCGACCTCGCCGCCCTCGTAGTCCGGCGGGACCATCACTTTGTGCTCGATGCTCTCGGTCTCGGGGACGGTCCCGACGACGTCCGTCGGGCCGACCTCGTCGCCTTCCTCGACCTCGGGGGTGAACTCCCAGGTCTTGTCCAGGTCGATCCCCGGCGCGTCGACGCCGCGGTCGAGGAACGCGCCCATCTTGTCCTCGAG